>JBKPBU010000264.1:0-1607 GCA_046727015.1 Candidatus Methylomirabilota bacterium
GCCATGTGCGCCGCGGTGCCGCTGGGAGCGTCCTTCTTGAAGCGGTGGTGGATCTCGGTGATCTCGACGTCGTAGTCCTCGCCGAGGAGCCGGGCCATCTCGGCCAGCACGTGGAACGCGACGTTGACGGCCACGCTCATGTTAGGCGAGAGGAAGATGGGGATCTCACGCGCGAGCCGCTCGATCTCCTCGCGCTGGGCGGCGGCAAAGCCCGTGGTCCCGATGACGGCGCGGCCGCCCTGGCGCGCGGCCATGCGGAGATGCCCCAGGCTCGCGTCGGGAACGGAAAACTCGATGAGGATGCGGTCGCGGCCGAGCGCGCCCTCGGGATCGACGGTAATGGGCACGCCGACCTTGCCGATTCCCGCCACGTCACCGGCGTCCTGGAGGAGCGCCGGGTGGCCGGCGGCCTCGAGGGCGGCCACCAGGCGCAGATCTTTCTCCTCCTGGACGAGGGCGACGAGACGACAGCCCATCCGGCCGGCGGCGCCGGCGATCACGACATCAGCCATCGCCGGGCCTCAGGCCTTGAGGAGGCCGTGCTGGACGAGGATGGCGCGAAGCCGCTCCCGGTTGGCCGCGCCCATGGGGCACATGGGCAGGCGGAACTCCGGCTCGAGCATCCCCATCATGCCCATGGCTTCCTTCACGGGGATGGGGTTGGTCTCCATGAAGGCGGCCCGCGCGAGCGGGAAGAGCTTGAGGTGCAGCTCCCGCGCGAGCTTCCAGTCGCCGGCCAGCGCGGCGTGGGTCATCTCCGCCGTCTCGCGCGGCACGATGTTGGCGATGACCGAGATGACGCCGCGGCCGCCGACCGACATGAGGGGCAGCGTGAGGTTGTCGTCGCCGGAGAGCACGCTGAAGTCCGGGCCGCAGGCGAGGATGACCTGGGTCATCTGGTCGAGTGAGCCGGAGGCCTCCTTGACGCCGACGAGGTTGGGACAGTCCTTGACCAGGCGCACCAGCGTGTCCGTCTCGACGTTGATCGCCGTCCGCGAGGCGATGTTGTAGGCGAGGATAGGGATGTCCACCGCGTCCGCCACGGCGCGGAAGTGGCGGTAGAGTCCCTCCTGGGTCGGCTTGTTGTAGTACGGATTGACCACGAGCGCCCCCGCCGCCCCGGCCTTCTTCGCGTGCGTGGTCAGCTCGATCGCCTCGGAGGTCGCGTTGGACCCCGTGCCCGCGATCACATGAAGCCGCTTCCGTGCCGCCTCGACGACGATCTCCACCACGCGCCTGTGCTCGTCGTGGCTGAGCGTCGGCGACTCGCCCGTGGTGCCGCACGGCACAATGCCGTCCGTGCCCTGCGCCACGTGCATCTCGACAAGCTCTTTCAACTTGGCCTCGTCCACCTTGCCGCCGCGGAACGGGGTGACGAGCGCGACGATGGATCCCTGGAACATGGGGCGCATGGCGAAGCCCTCCGTTGCTCGGTGCTTTCCGGGAGGAAAAAGTCGATTCACTCTAGCACTACAGGCGGAACCACTTCAAGCGTTTGAAGCGATGCGATACTATGGCGGCTCGGCCGGATGCGGGCGCGAGCTCCGGTGCACGGCCAACCAACAAGGAGGAATCCGGATGAGCGGCACACGGGCGCCCGGCTGGCC
>JBKPBU010000265.1:0-3280 GCA_046727015.1 Candidatus Methylomirabilota bacterium
GGCCACGAGCTGGGCGTCCGGCTCGGCGGCGGCGAGCGTTTCCAGGATGTTCTGACGGTAGGCGTCCCACAGCGAAGGCATCACGGCCGCGTATTGCTGGTAGGCGGCGAGCGTCACCGCCTCGATGGCGTCGCGATCCCCTGGGCCGGCGTTCCGAATGCGCATGGCCTTCACACCCGCCGCTCCGTATCCGGCGACATCAGGACCGCGAGCACCGCCACGGCCGTGCCGATACATGACTCCGTGAAGCGTAGCGTGGCGTTGAGAACGGGGCTCAATCCCGGGTTGGTGCTCGACAGCACCATGATGACCGCCACCGTGAGCGACGCGAGGCGCGCGTGATCGGGGATCCGCGCGGCGTGGCAGAGCAGCACGGTGCCGAAGATGCTGGCCGCCATGCCGACGGCGCTGAAGGGCAGCAGGGAGAGATACGCGGCGGCGATGACCGACCCGATGAAAGTGCCCAGCACCCGGAGCCAGGCCGAGGACAAGGTCGTGCGCCGACTCGCCTGGAGCACGACGATCCCGGAGACCATGGACCAGAGTCCCCCGAGACGCGCCGAGGCGCCATGGAACAGGCCGGTGAACCAAGAGCCGCACGCGTACGACGCCAATGCCACAAGCGCGATCTGGAGCGAGACCCCCGCGGCCTCCCGAGTGATCAGAGCCAGCCGGAGCGCTTGAAGCGGTAGTACAGGTAGACGCAGACCGCGGCCGTGGCGGTCATGACCGTGGGATAGCTGTAGCGCCACTCGAGCTCCGGCATGAACTTGAAGTTCATCCCGTAGATCCCGGCCACCATGGTCGGCACGGCGATGATTGCCGCCCAGCCGGCGAGCTTCTTCATGGCGTCGTTCTGGTTCACAGCGGTCAGCGAGAGGTGCGCCTCGAGCGCGCCGGTCAAGAGCTCGCGCAGCGTGTCCACCTGCTCGTTGATGCGGATCGCATGGTCGTAGACGTCTCGGAAGTACGGTCGCGTGTCCTCCGGGATGATCGTCGGCAGGTCGAAGCGCATCAGCCGATTGCAGACGTCCACCAGCGGCGAGACTGCCCGCTTCAGCTCGACCAGGCTCCGCTTCAGTCCGTAGATGCGCTCCACGGTCGTCCGGTCGAACTCCTCGCTGAAGATCTCCCCCTCGAGGCTTTCGAGCTGGTCCGCGAGGCCGTCCACGGCCGGAAAGTACTGGTCGACGATGAAATCCATGACAGCGTACAGCACGAAGCCGGGTCCCTTACCCAGGAGCCCGGGCGTGCTCTCGCATCGCGTCCGGACGGCAGTGTAGGACGGGGTCGCGCCGTGCCGGATGGTGACGATGTAGCGCGGGCCGACGAAGAAATGCGTCTCGCCGAGCTCCACGTGACGGTGGTCGGCCGACACGATGGCCGGGCGCAGCACGACGAAGATAGAGTCGCCGTACTGTTCGAGCTTCGGTCGCTGATGGGCCACCCGCGCGTCCTCGACCGCCAGATCGTGAAGGCCGAACTCTACCTGGATCTGCTGGAGCAGCTCGGGCGGCGGGTCGTGCAGGCCGATCCACACGAAGACGCCCGGCTTCTTCAGGACCTCGCTGATATCCGGGATTGCGACGTCGCCGATCTTGCAGCCGTTGGCATACGCGACACAGGCGACCAGTCCCTCCATCGCGCTCCTTCTGGAGAGGCCTTACGGCGCCCCGCCGTCCCCTACGAGGACGAATGGCGCCCAGAAGGACGGGTGCGAGGTCGCCGCGTCACCGAGCAGCTTGAGCTGGGCGGTGCGGAGGGCCGCGGCGCGGCCGACGGCCGCGTCGCGCGTGTAGGCGTCGAAGAGGCTCGTGGTCAGCACCACGGTGGGCTGGGAGGCGACGGCCCAGTGGGAGACCAGCAGCGAGCGGGCGCCGGAGTAGAAGAAAGCGCGGGCGAGCCCGGACAGGCTCTGGCCGCCGAGCTTGCCGTCGGGCGCCGCGGTGTTGCACGCGGAGAGCACCACCCAGTCGGCGTCGAGCTTGAGCTGGGCGACCTCGCTGGCGTCCAGCAGCCCGTCCTCGTCCGCCGTCGAGGTCGCGGGCGGCGTCAGCGCGAGCGCCGGCTCGCCCTTGCACTTGAGATCGCCGGGCAGGAGCCCGTGGGTCGCGAAGGCGACGACGCGGTACTGCGAGAGATCCGTGCTGCGCACCCGCTTCTCGGTCGCCGCCGCGCCCAGGATGACGTCCGACTCGGGCGCCTTGAGCGTCTTCGCGATCTCGCGCATCTCCCCCGCCGACTCGCGAAGTCGCGGCAGGCCGCGCACGAGCTCCGCGTCCACGGCGCCGCCGTCGCGGCAGAGATTGCCCAGCGCGGCGAGATTGCGCGTGTCGCCCGGCGCTCCCGCGAAGGCGGGGTCGCCGAAGCCGATGAAGGGCTGGGGCGCCTTCGATCGCCCCGCCACCGCGCGCAGGCTCTTGAGCGAGCCCGTCGACGGCAGGACGCTGAGGGGCAGCTGTTTGCCGAGGAAGGATACCTGCCGATAGTCCTTCTTCTCGGGCGAGGCTCCCAGGGGCGCCGGGCTCGACTGGGTCACGAGAAGCCCCAGGGGCAGGCTCAGGAGCGGGCCAGAGGGCACGACGATCAGGTGCGTGGCGCCGCGGAGCGGAGCCGAGACGGGGCCGAGCAGGTCCGTGTAGAGCTTGTGGGCCGCCGCCACGTCGAAGTCACGAAGCTGGCCGTCGGCCAGGTCGAGCCCCTTGCGGAGATCGCGCACGCTCTTGTTGAGCGCCGCGGCGGTGACGGCGGCGCGGTGCGCGTGCACCTTGCCGTCGCGCACGACGAAGACGTAGGTCGCCTCCCGCGTGGTCATGGTCGCGAGGAGGGCCTCGCCCGGCTTGAGCAGCGCCTTGAGGTCGGCAAGCGGCAGCGGTCGCGGCGCCACGAGCCCCGCATAGCGCGGAAATTCCGCCTGGAGCCTGCCCTCGCGGCTCGCCACCTCGGCCTCGGCCGCCTGGAGCTCCTGCTTCTTCTGCTCCTCCCGCGCGGGCTCCCGCTTGTCGGCGGGCAGGAGCGTCAGCAGCGCCAGCTCGCGCCGGGTCGTGTCCCGCGTGCGCAGCGCCTCCTGGTACGCGCGCGCGACGGCGCTCAGCGCCGGGTCGGCCGTGTCGAGGCGCGCCGCCATGTTGGTGATGGCGCGCGCGGTGTCGCCCTCGCGCGGGATCTGGCCGGCGGCAAAGGCCTCCGCATGGAGCGCCTCGCGCTGGGCCGGGTCGGCGGCGGCGGCCTCGAACAGCGTGTCCATGTACGGCGCCATCGACTGCGGCCGCACGCGGGC
>JBKPBU010000266.1:0-9795 GCA_046727015.1 Candidatus Methylomirabilota bacterium
GCGAGGAGATCGACGCCGAGCGCGGCGACACGGGACTCGACGGCCACGGGCTCGACGGCGGCGGCGCCGTGTGCGCCCGCGAGCTTCTCGCAGAGGCTGCCGAGCCCCGCGAGCGTGTGGGTCCAGCCGTCGCCCGTATTGGCGACGAATTGCTGGAGCAGCGCCACGGTGGCGGTCTCGCCCGGGCCGGCATACTCCGCCCAGCCGGCGAGCCGGGGCACGTGGGCGAAGCCGGGGCGGTTCGTGAGGAAGCGCAGCATCTCGAAGTCCGGGTTGATGCCGGCCTCCGGTCTCCTGATGGATTTGAGAATCAGGCGGCGGTCGAAGAAGATCGACGTGTTGCTCTGCTCGCCCGTGTGCGGCCTGGCCGGCGCGCGATCCGGCGGGTCCCAGGACGGGTGATCCCACGGGTCCACGGGAGCGCAGCGAAAGCTGCCGCGGGCTGAAGCGAAGGCGCGCCGGGACGTGATCGCGTCGAGCAGGCAGGGGCCGAAGTCCGGATGCCAGTGCGCGTCGAAGAGGGCGAGGCCCGCGAGCGGGCCGATGGTCCGCGCCGCGTCGGGCGGCGGCGGGCCGAGCGCGACCGGCACGTAGTAGCGGGCCTCGTCCGCGCGGATCAGCAGCAGGACGAGCGGCGGATCGTCGCGGAGCGCGGCCCAGTCTTCCACGCGCACGATCCCCAGGCCGCGCGCCTTGGCGGCGAACCAGCGCTGGCGCTCGACGAAGGCGCGAAGCGCGGGCGCGCCCGCCCCCGCGAGATGCTCCACCACCGCCGCCGCATCACAGCGGAGTGTTTTCGATGCCATAGAAGGCCTGTTCGGACAGCGGTGGCTGGAGCCGAAACCAGTAGTAGCCGTAGGGTCCGAGGGTGATGACGTACGGCTGCGTCCCGATGGTCGGGAAGCGGCTCTCCCCCAGCATCTCGACCGGAGTATGGCCGGCCCAGGCGCGCAGGTCGAGCTCGATGGGCTGCGCCGCGCTGGAGAGGTTGTGCACCGCCAGCACGGTTTCGCCCTCGTAGGACCGGACGTGGGCCGCCACGCTCTCGTTGGCGGGGCGCAGGAAGCGCAGCGTCCCGCGGCCGAAGACGCGCGTCTTCTTGCGCACGGCGATGAGCCGCTTCATCCAGTTGAGCAGCGAATTGGGCGTCCGGAGCTGCGCCTCTATGTTGATGGCCTGGTAGCCGTAGACCGGGTCCACGATCAGCGGCAAGAAGAGGCGCGCGGTGTCGGCGCGGGAGAAGCCGGCGTTGCGGTCACCCGTCCACTGCATGGGCGTGCGGACGCCGTTGCGATCGCCGAGATAGATGTTGTCGCCCATGCCGAGCTCGTCGCCGTAGTAGAGGATCGGGCTGCCGGGCAGAGTGAAGAGGAGGGCCGTGAGCAGCTCGATTTTGCGCCGGTCGTTGTCGAGCAGCGGAGCCAGCCGCCGCCGGATCCCGACGTTCAGCCGCATCCGCGGGTCCTCGCCGTAGGCGTAGTACAGGTGTCGGCGCTCGTCTTCGCTCACCATCTCGAGCGTGAGCTCGTCGTGGTTGCGGAGGAAGAGGCACCACTGGCAGGCCGGCGGGATCTCGGGCGTGTGCAGGAAGATGTCGGTGATAGGCCGGCGGTCGGCGTGGCGGACGGCGAGGAAGACGCGCGGCATGAGCGGGAAGTGGAAGGCCATGTGGAACTCGTCGCCGTCGCCGAAGTACGCGCGCACGTCCGTCGGCCACTGGTTGGCCTCGGCGAGGAGAATCCGGCCCTCGTAGTGCGCGTCCATCCACGCGCGGACCTCCTTGAGGTACGCGTGCGTCTCCGGCAGGTTTTCGCAGTTCGTCCCGGTCCGCTCGAAGAGATAGGGCACCGCGTCGCACCGGAAGCCGTCGAGGCCCTTGTCGAGCCAGAAGGCCATGACGCCGAGCATCTCCTCGCGGACGGCGGGGTTGTCGTAGTTGAGATCGGGCTGGTGGTGGAAGAACCGGTGCCAGTAGTAGGCCTTGGCCACCGGGTCCCAGGACCAGTTCGACGGCTCCGCGTCGACGAAGATGATGCGCGCGTCGCGGTAGGTCTGGTCGTCGTCGCTCCAGATGTAGTAGTGGCGAAACGGCGAGTCGGGCGAGCGGCGCGCCGCCTGAAACCAGGCGTGCTGGTCAGAGGTGTGGTTCATCACGAGATCGGCGACCACGCGAAGGCCCCGGGCGTGGGCGGCCTCGAGGAACTTCTCGAAGTCCGCCATGGTGCCGTAGTCGGGATGGATGGCCCGGTAGTCGCTGACGTCGTAGCCGTCGTCGCGGAGCGGCGATTTGAAGAACGGCAGCAGCCACAGGCAGTCGACGCCCAGCTCCTTGAAGTAGTCGAGCTGGCTCGTGAGGCCCGCGAAGTCGCCGATCCCATCGTCGTTGCCGTCCTTGAAGGCGCGGACGTGCAGCTCGTAGAAGACGGCGTCCTTGTGCCACAGCCCGTCGCTGGTCGTCATGCTAGATGAAGTACTGGAAATCGCGCTCGCGGCGCCGCCACCGCTCGAGCTGGTAGATGCGGGCGGGGGAGACCTGGGGGTCGAGCGTCACCGTCTGCCGCGCGCCGCGCCCCAGCGCGCGGTTGTCGGTGAGCAGCTCGTGGATCTCGTACGTGTCATCGGGCGTCAGGCCCAGCTCGTCCAGCGGGAGGTGCAGCGTCGCCTCGTGCACCGCGAAGGGATCCAGGTTCACCGCCACCAGGACCACATTGTCGCGCCCCTCGGTCATCCTGCTGTAGAAGAGAACGTGCGCGCTGTCGGCCTGGTGGAAGCGGAGGTTCCGCGCCGTCTGGAGCGCCGGGTTCTCGCGCCGGATCCGGTTGAGCCGGGCCACGTAGTCTTTGATGTGGCCGGGCCGGTCCCAGTCCCGCACGCGGATCTGGTACTTCTCCGAGTCGAGGTATTCCTCGGTGCCCGGCACGGGCGTGGCCTCGCAGAGCTCGAAGCCGCTGTAGATGCCCCAGAGCGGCGAGAGGGTCGCGGCGAGCGCCGCCCGCATCTTGAACGCGGGGGGCCCGCCACGCTGGAGGATCTCGGGCAGGATGTCCGGCGTGTTGCAGAAGAGGTTGCCGCGGAAGTATTCGGCCATGTCCGACCGTGTGAGCTCCTCGAAGTACTCCGTCAGCTCCTCCTTGAAGTTGCGCCAGGTGAAATACGTGTACGACTGGCTGAAGCCCGCCTTGGCGAGCGCCTTCATCATCTTGGGCCGGGTGAACGCCTCGGCGAGGAAAATCACGTCGGGATGGCCGTCCTGGACCTCGCGGATCAGCCACTCCCAGAACTCGAGCGGCTTGGTGTGCGGGTTGTCCACCCGGAAGATGCGCACGCCCTCGTCCACCCAGAACAGCACCACGCGCAAGATCTCGTCCCAGAGTGATTCCCACGCCTCGCCCGAGAAGTTGACCGGATAAATGTCCTGGTACTTCTTCGGGGGATTCTCGGCGTACTTGAGCGTGCCGTCGGGGCGCCGGTAGAACCACTCCGGATGCTCGCGCACCCAGGGATGGTCGGGCGAGCACTGAATGGCCAAATCGATCGCGACCTCGATTCCGAGCGCCCGTGCGGCCTCGAGGAGGCGCCGGAAATCCTCGAGCGTGCCGAGCTCGGGATGGATCGCCGTATGCCCGCCCTCCGGCCCCCCGATGGCCCACGGGCTTCCCGGGTCCGTGGACCCCGCTACCAGCGTATTGTTCGGACCCTTGCGGTGGGTCCGGCCTATCGGGTGTATGGGCGGCAGGTAGACGACGTCGAAGCCCATGCGCTGGATGTCGGGGAGCCGGCGGATGCAGTCGGCGAAGGTACCGTGGCGTTCCGGGTCCCGCCCCTGCGAGCGCGGGAAGAGCTCGTACCAGGCGCCCCAGCGCGCGCGCGCGCGATCCACGACGACCTCGAGCTCGCGGTCGTAGCGGGCGCGATCCTTCCGCTCCTGCAGGCCCGACATGGCCCGGCGGAGGGCGGGGTCGAGGAGCAGATCGACGCGGGCCTGCTGGCCGGGCGCGGCATCGTACCGCTGGAGCGTGAGGCGGAGCGCCTCTTCCGCCGCGGCGTTCGCCGCGGCCAGGCGCACCAGCTCTCGGCCTTCCAGCAGCTCGCTCCCGAGGTCGGTTTGTCCGGCGGCGAGGCGGCGCTCGATCTCGTCTACCCAGGACCCGAAGACGTCGGTCCACGCCTCGATGGTGAACGTGTAGCGCGTGTTCCGCTCGAGCGGGATCTGTCCCGCCCAGCGGTCATTGCCCGCCGGGCGCATGGGTGCCTGGATCCAGCGCGATTCGTCCCGGGGGCGGTACAGGATCACCGCGTCGAGGAGATCGTGGCCCTCCTTGAAGATGTCGGCGGAGACCTCGAGACGATCGCCGACCTCCCGCTTGCAGGGATACCGCCCGTCGTCCACCGCGGGCTCGACGCGCTCGATCAGGATGGGACGCAGCCGCTCCTTTTTCATGGTCTGGGACCTCATCGCCAGCGGTCCACCAGATACGGTTTCCACTCCTCGAAGACCTGGCACAGTCGCTCGGTTACCTTCGCCACGGCGTCGGACGGGCGGCCTCGCGTCTCGTAGATCACGGAGGCCACGCGGCCCAGGTAGAGGGGGGCGAGCGATTGCGCGACGTGGCTCCGGTAGACGACGCGCGCGCGATAGGACAGCAGGAAGTCGTACACGACCCGCGACCAGAGACCGTCCGGGAATCGGAACTCGCCGGTGGTGCTCTCGCCCAACGCCAGCACGTCGCTCAGGGTCTCCGGCGCGAGGATTCGCTCCCAGACCGGATAGAGATCCCGGACACCTTGCTGAAAGCCTTCCCGCATGCGCTCGGGGTCCGGCGCCGGGCCCGGCTGCGGCTCGGGCGGCGGCCCCACGCTGGGGACCTCTTCCGACCCCGCACTCTCGAGCCAGAGCATTTCGTACCGCTCGGCGATGGCGAACAGCGAGCCCGCGGTGCGCCCCACGATCTCGCCGAGCGGCGTCGGCTGGGCGGGGACGGAGATGCGGCGCGGACCGAGCGTGGCCTGACCGATCGCGAGCCCCTCGGCCATGGCCGCGGCGGGAATCCAGAACTCGAGGCCGTTGCGCCCGAGGTCTGTTCCCCAGATGTCCTGGTCGAGCAGAAAGGCCGCCGCCTTGCCGCTGCAGCCGAACTCCTCCGCCAGTGGACGCGCCAGACGCTTGCCGAAAAGCGTCCGGATCAGGGGGACGACGAGCGCGTGGGTCAACGTGCCTTCGTAGCGGCCGCCTTGGTAGACGGGCACCACCACGCCGCAGTCATCGGCGAGCACGGGCCCGCCGAGGCCGCTCAGCCAGTCACCGGTGAGGCTCGCGATCTCGGGGTTGAGCAGGATGATCGCCCGCGCCCCGAGCGCCTGCCCGGCCGCCAGCGTGGTGGCCACCGCCTCGTGGTGCCTGACGTGCACGAGCGGGCCGCCGGTCGCGTGAGCAGGCCGGATCCGAGCGAGCGGTACATCGCCGAAGGCCTGGGCCGGCGCGGCGTCCGGCGCGTCGCCAGCCGCCTGATCGACGTGAACCACCGCCGCCGAATGCCCTGCGAAATGCGCCTGGAGCCCGGCGCGGACGGCGGTCGCGACGCCGTCGAGGCTCGGGCTCGGCTTCGCCGTCGGCACGCCGATGACGAGCTCGGCCGAGCCCAGGCGCGCAAGCTCGGCCTGGGCCTCCGCGGTCAGCAGCTCGTAGGCCATGGCGGGAGTCCCGTCGTCATCCTGATGTCGGGGCTGATGTCGGGGCCGATGTCTGGGCCGATGCCTGGGTCGACGTCTGGCCCGACAGGTGGGCGAGCAGGGCCAGGTAGTCGCCCAAGTGCCGCGTGATCAGGAAATTGCGCCGCACGTGCTCGCGGCCGGCCGCGCCCATCCGGCCGATCATCTCCGGGTTGCTCAGCAGGTGCCGGATGCGGAAGGCCGCGCCCTCGACCGTCTCCACGGTGTAGCCCGTGACCTTGGACACGATCTGAGAGGGAATGCCGCCGGCCAGGCTTCCCACCACTGGCTTGCCCTTCCACATGGCGGCGGCGACGTCGATGCCGAAGTCGGTGGAGAGCGGTTTCTGCAGGACGATGGTCGCGGCGCGCTCGAGCGCGTTGAGCTCGGTCTCCGGGTCCGGCGGCAGCACCACGACGGTGATGTCGGGATCCTGGCTCGCCGCCTCCCGCGTCTCCGTGAGCACACCGCCCGCGCGTGGCGGCGGACCCGCCAGGACCAGCCGGACGTCGTGGTGCAGCTTCACGAGCCGGTAGGCGTTGATGACGCCCAGCGGATCCTGGAGGCGCTCGAAGGGGCCGACCTGGAGCAGCACAGGCTTGTCCGATCGGACGCCCAGGCGCTCCAGATGCCGGCTCTGCTCGACGCGCGGCATCTCGCGGTTGCGCTCGGAGAGCGGGTCGATCGAGGGTGCGATGAGGAAGCGCCGGGTCGACAGGGGCGCGGCGAACCTCGCCGTGGAAAAGACCGCGGCGTCGTACTTCTCGACGAAGGGGCGCAGCGCATTCCAGAGCTGCGGCTGCGGGGAAGAGAGGTCCCCGTGGTAGCGCCACAGCCAGCGCCCGCCCGGGGGGCGCCCTTCCACGAGGAGCAGCGCGGCCGCGTCGTGGACGATCACGAGATCGGCATCGAGCGGAAGCCGCCGCGCGTTGCTCGCGCACGTGGCGTGCAGGCGGGCCAGCATCGCCTCGGTCACCACCTGCTCGACTCCCGCCAGTCCCTTGCTCACGGCCGTGATGATCGCGTCGAAGTCCGTGCTGCCGATCACGACCTCCCAGCCCGTCTCGATGCCGAGATCGTTCAGGATCGGCACGATCCGCTTCAGGATCTCCGCGGCGGCGCCGTAGCGGGACACGCTCACCTGCACGATGCGGCGCCCCCGCAGCCGGTCCGCGATCCGCAGCATGAAGTCCACGGAGCCGCGCGGCGCCACCGCGCGGTAGTCGTCGAGCTTGGCGCCCATCCCGTTCACGCCTGGCCCTCCTCTTCCAGCGCCCGGTTCAGCGCGATGAGATGCCGCTCCCGGACCCGCTCCAGCGTGCCGGCATAGGGATCGATGTGGCTGAGGCGCGCGGCCAGCTCGTGGCGGCCGAGGGCCGTGTCCACCCATTCGGCGAAATCGCCGCGCCCGCGCCCGAGCCGGTAACGCGCCTCGACGATGTGGAAGAAGATGGTGCTCACGTCGACCCCGGTGAGCGCGTCGCGGAACTCCCGGAGCGTCCGCGCCTGGTGTCCGGTCGGAACCGGCACGAGATGATACTGTAGGAATCGAAACGGATCGTCCGCGCGCGCCGGCGCGGCCGAGAGCTGCTGCGCGTGATGCTCGAGGGTGGAGACGAGCTCGGCGCGGACGCCTTCGATGGAGCCGAGCCGGAAGGGATCGATGGCGGCCAACCGCTCCGTGAGCCGCCGGTCGCGGAGCTCGATGTCCGCCCACATCGCGAAGTCGTTGGGATAGGCGTCCGGCTGCGGCGGCCGGTGCACGAGCAGTACGGAGGTGTGGCAGAAGATGGACTCGGCGGGCACGTGCTTGATCTGCTCGAGCAGCTCGCGCGCGTCGTGCGCCTCATGAGAGAGCAGCTCGCACGACTGGACGCATCCCTGGAAGACGAAGGGCTCAGTCGCGGGCATGACGGGAGGGCCTCTGATGGCGGCGTCGGATGAAGGGGGCGTGCCCCTGCGCGTGCTGATGCTCTCGCGGGAGTACCCGCCCCACGTCTACGGCGGCGCGGGCGTGGTCGTCGAGCACCTGAGCCGCGCGCTCGCCGGCCGGGCCGCGGTCGAAGTGCGCTGCTTCGGTGACGCCGAGCGGTCCGAGCCGGGGCTGCGCGTGCGCGGCTATCCGGCGTGGGACCGGCTGGCCGGGCCCCGGCCCGGTGAGTCCCGAGAGGACGGATCGCGGCCGGCGGAGACGGGCGAGGCCCGCTATGCGCCGGCCCTCGAGGCTCTCTCGACCGATCTGCTCATGGCCCGCGACCGCGTGGACGCCGACGTCGTGCACTCGCATACCTGGTATGTGGCCCTGGCCGGGCTTCTCGTGCGCGCGCTCTTCGACATCCCGCTCGTGGTCACGCTCCACAGCCTCGAGCCCCTCCGGCCCTGGAAGGCCGAGCAGCTCGGACGGGGGTACGAGGTGTCGAGCTGGGCGGAGCGCGCGGCCGTGGAGGGCGCGGACCGGGTCATCGCCGTCTCTGCCCAGATGCGTGAGGATGTGCTCGCCCATTTCTCGGTTGACGCCGGCCGCGTCCGGGTCATTCACAACGGCGTCGACACTGGAGTCTTCCAGCACACCGAGCGCCGGGACGTCCTGGACCGCCACGGCATCCGCACGCCCTACGTGCTGTTCGTGGGACGCATCAGCGAGCAGAAGGGAATCTTCCATCTCCTCGAGGCCGCGGCGTCGCTGCCCCCGGACATCCAGCTCGTCCTCTGCGCCGCCGCCCCCGACACGCCGGAGCTCGGGGCCCGGCTCGCTGCCGCCGTGGCGCAGCTCCCACGAGTGCGCTGGCTCAACGCCATGCTGCCCCCCGAGGACGTGGTGCAGCTCTACAGCCATGCCGCGCTCTTCGTCTGCCCTTCGGTATACGAGCCCTTCGGGCTGATCAACCTGGAAGCCATGGCGTGCGGCACGCCCGTGGTCGCCACGGCCGTGGGCGGCATCCGTGAAGTGGTCGTCCACGACGAGACCGGCTGGCTCGTGCCGCCCGCCGATCCTCCCGCCCTCGCGGCCGCCATGCGCGCCGTTCTCGCCCAGCCCGAGCGCGCCGCCGCTTTTGGCCGGGCCGGACGCAGGCGTGTCGAATCCCGGTTCAGCTGGGAGCGCATTGCCGAGCTGACGCTCGAGGTCTACCGGGACGCGATAGCCGCTCATCGCTCGACCCCCGCGAGATACCCGCCCACGCGCGGCGCTCACAGGTGAGTCAGCGTCTCGCTTGGGTGAGGCTCTTGGCGCAGCCGCCGCTCCAGGATTTGCCTGGCCAGGACCCGACCGCCCAGGCCGAAGGCCAAGGCGAGGGCAAGGATCAGACCCCCGAAGGTGAGCCCGAAAGCGACCAGCACCATTTCCTTGCCTATACCCAAGTGGGTGACCGCCGTAGCGCTTGCGAAGAGGAGCACTCCCCAGCGCACGGCGCGGGCCAGGAGTCGGGCCGCGGGCAAGCCCGAGTTGACCGCCGCGATGAGCACGCCCTCGCCGAGGAAGTTCGCCATGAGCCAGCCGACGAGGAAGATCACGGCCGCGCCGATAGCTCTCGGGACCCAAGCGAACACGAAATCAGTCACCCGGCCCACGCCCGGAATGGCGAGGGCATCCACCGCCAAGGTCAGGAAGAGCGCGAAGATAGCCCAGAACACCGTTACGGCGAGCAGTTGGGAGGGCGACCGGCGAAGCCCCGCGCGCCCCATCGCGGATACGAGGCCCCAGGTCTCTGCGCGCTGGTCGAAGGCCACCGCCCGGGCAAGCCGTCTCAGCAAGAGCGCGGCGATCCAGGCGGCGACGAGTCCCACGGCCGCCAGTGTGAGCATGGCGAGGATGCTCGGCAGCACCGCCACCAGCCGGTTGTGGAGATCCTGCAAGGCCGCCCAGACGAGATCGCTCCACGTCTCTGCCATCGTCGTGCCTCCTTCAGCTCCGCCGCGCCTGAGCGCGTAGGCTACCAGGACTCGATAGCTATCCGTTCGGCCACGAAATCTTCCTGGATCATCTCGACGAGCCCCTTGCCTACGACGTACCGGAAAGACTACGCTTCGCTAGCCCCTGCGGGTCCAGATCGATCTCCTGTCGGGGTAAGGTGGATGGCACCGTCA
>JBKPBU010000267.1:0-3335 GCA_046727015.1 Candidatus Methylomirabilota bacterium
AGGGTTGGGAGCTCTCCTTTCCTCGTCGCCCCCCTCCCCTGCAGTTGAGAGTCCGACGTCCAATGTGCAGGAGCTGCCCATCGGCAGTATCGTCGCCAATCCGAGACAACCTAGAAAAGCCTTTGATGACAATAGTTTACGCGATCTAGCGCAATCCTTGAAGCGCTCGGGCGTACTTCAGCCTGTGATCGTAAGGCGACATGGTCAGCAGTTTCAGATCGTCGTCGGAGAGCGGCGATGGCGGGCTGCCGGCATGGCGGGGATGAGTCACATACCGGCCGTCGTGCGTGAAGCCACCGATGCGGAAACGCTGGAGCTCGCTCTCGTCGAGAACCTGCTTCGCGAAGACCTGAATCCGATGGAAGAAGCAGAGGCGTATCAGCGCCTTCTCGGTGAGTTCGACTGGACGCAGGAGGATCTCGGAGAGCGGGTCGGCAAGGACCGCAGCAGTGTCGCCAATTTCCTCCGCTTGCTCAAGCTCCCCGAGCTGATCCAAGACGATCTTCGCGCGGGGCGCCTGACCATGGGCCACGCACGCGCGCTTCTCTCGCTCGACTCCCCTGCCGAACAGCTGAAGCTCCGTTCGGAAATCCTCACCCACTCCTGGTCGGTGCGCACGACCGAGGCGGGCGTCCAGCGCAAGCAGCGCCACGTCGCGCGTCGTGCCGGGCGCCGCTCGGCGGAGCTGACCGCTCTCGAGGATTCGCTGCGCGAAAGCCTCGCCACGCGCGTGCGGCTGGTCGGCAGCGAGCGCGCCGGTCGCATCGAGATCGTCTACACCTCCGCCGAAGACCTCGAGCGCCTGACCGAGCTGATCACCGGTCGCCGCGGGTAAGTCGCGTACACTCGGGTCATGGCTCCGCGCATCGTCGTCGGGCTCTCGGGAGGTGTCGATTCCTCGGTCGCAGCCGCGGTCCTCGTCGAGCAGGGCTTCGACGTGGTCGGCATCACGCTGCGCGTGTGGCCGTGGCAGCCGTCCCGGGACGGGGCCCAGCGCTTCGGCAGCTGCTGCTCGCCCGCGACGGTGGACGACGCGCGGCAGGTCGCGCGGCGGCTCGGCATCCCGTACTACCTCCTGAACAGCGAGGCGGAGTTTGACCGGACGGTTATCAGCGACTTTGCGCGGGAGTACGAGGCGGGCAGGACGCCCGTGCCATGCACGGTGTGCAACCGCGACGTCAAGTTCGGCTCGCTGCTCGATCGGGCGCGCGCCTGGGACGCCGACGGCGTGGCCACCGGACACTACGCGCGCATCACGCGCGATGCCGAGACGGGCCGTCATCTTCTCTGGCGCGGCGTCGATGCGCAGAAGGACCAGTCGGATTTTCTCTGGCCGCTCTCGCAGTCCCAGCTGGGCGCGGCGCGCTTTCCCGTGGGCGGCCTCCGGAAGTCCGAGGTGCGCGATCGCGCCCGCGCGCTCGGACTCGTCACCGCCGACAAGCCGGAGAGCCAGGAAATCTGTTTCATCCCGGACGATGACTATCGCGGCTTTCTCCGACGGCGTATCCCGCAGGCCTTCAAAGCAGGGCCGATCGTGGACGGAAGCGGTCGGGTACTTGGACAGCACGAGGGACTCGCCGATTTCACGGTCGGCCAGCGTCGCGGCCTGGGTCTGGCGACCGGGCGCACGCTCTACGTCACCGCGCTCGACCCGGCCCGCAACGCCGTGGTCGTGGGAGAGGCGCGCGAGGTCGAGGTGGATGCGCTCGTGGCCGAGCAGGTGAACTGGATCGCCATCGACAGGCTCGAAGGCCCGCTCGAGGTCTCTGCCCAGATTCGCCACCGTCACAAGCCCGCTCCGGCGACGGTCCGGCCATGCGGGCAGGGGGTCGAGGTTCGATTCGAGGCGCCACAGTGGGCCCCGGCTCCCGGCCAGTCCGTCGTTTTCTATCGGGATGACCTGGTCCTGGGCGGCGGCGTCATTGGGGCCCGCAAGGCCGATGCCGCTTGACAGTTTTCCTCTCCGCGTGATACACGTTTAGCGTTTGTCCCTTATTTCACAACGTCGTCTCGCAGGCCGGAGATCTCACGATGCGTCGTAACCTGGCTACTGCGTGCTTCTGGGCCGCCGTCTGCAGCATGGCGGAGCTCTTGCCGTCAGCGGCGTTCGCCTCGGGCGGGGAGGAGGGGGGGCTCATCAGCCTCGACTGGTCCCTGCTCATTCAGGCCGTCAATTTCCTCCTGCTCCTGGTCCTGCTGACCAAGCTGCTCTACCGGCCGCTCCTGGCCAAGATGAGCGAACGCACCCAGGCCATCCAGAGGTCGCTCGACGAAGCCCAGCAAGCGCGGGCCGAGGCTCAGAAAGAGCGGGACGAGTTCGCGGCGAAGATCCAGACCGCGTACGCGGAGGCGCAGGGGATCCGGGCGGCGGCCCTCAAGGAGGCGGCCGACGAGCAGCGTCGCCTGGTCGACGCCGCGCGGGAGGAGGCGGCGCGCCTCGTCGCCAGTGCACGGCAGGAAATGGAGCAGGACGTTCGCCGCGCGCGACAGGAGCTTCGGCAGGACGTGGCCGACCTCGCCATCGCGGTGGCGGAGCGGCTCATCAAGAAGAGCCTCAACGACGCCGACCATCGCCGCGTCGTCGACGACGCCATCGCACGCATGGGCCAGAAGAACTAGCCCCGATGCGCGCCCAGGAAGGAACGGCCCGCCGCTATGCCAAGGCGCTCCACGCGGCGGCTGCCGAAGCCGGGGCAGGGGAGGCCGCGGGCCGCGAGCTCGCTGCCCTCCTGGATGTGCTCAACGAAAACCACCAGGCCGTCGACGTGCTGGCCCGGCCGTGGATCAAGCCGGCAGATCGCCGAGCGGCTGCCCTGACGCTCGCCAAGCAGGCGGGATGCGGCACGCTCGTCCAGAGCTTCGTGGCGCTCGTCGCCGAGCGTGGCCGCCTGGACCATCTGGCGGCCATCGTTGCCGCCTATCGAGACATGGAAGACGCCGCCCTCGGCCGGGTTCGCGCCCAGATCACGACGGCGGTGGCGCTGACCGATGCCGAGAAAGACCAGCTCGCGCGGCACCTCCAGGCCGAGCTCGGCAAGCAGATCATCCTCGAGGAAAGCGTGGACACGAATCTCCTGGGCGGCTTCGTCGCCCGGGTGGGCAGTCTCATTCTCGACGGCAGTCTCGACGGGCAGCTCGCGCGCATGCGCGAGCGGCTGGTGAGGGGATAGCATGATCAAGGCGGAAGAGATCAGCGAGATCATCAAGCGGCAGCTCCAGGGCTACGAGGCCGAGGTCGATCTCAAGGAGGCCGGCCGGGTCATCGAGGTGGGCGACGGCATCGCCCGCATCTACGGCCTCCAGGGCGCCATGGCCGGCGAGCTCCTCCAGTTCCC
>JBKPBU010000268.1:0-1534 GCA_046727015.1 Candidatus Methylomirabilota bacterium
GGGCGAGGGAGAAACGTCCTACTTCACTCCGGGCGGGGCGCCCAGGTTGCGCGCGACTTCGATGTCGCGGCTCTGGTCCCGCGTGCGGGTCGGGCTCACTACGAGCTCCTCGATTACGGTGCGCTCCGGAAGAGTCACGCAGAGCATGATGGCCGCCGCAACGTCTTCGGGCTGCGCCATCGTGGCGCGGGCGGCGGCGTCGGGCGGGAGCGGGCGATTGTTGAGAATGGGCGTGTCGACCTCGGCGGGCATCACCGTAGTCGCGCGGATGCCCTTGTCCCGGAGCACCGTGTGGACGTGGCCCATCAGGTTGAGCACGCCGGCCTTCGCCGCGCCGTAGGGCGCCCCGCCGATGAGCCCCGGTCGTGTAGCGGCGACAGAGCCGACGGTGACGATGGTCCCGCCACCGCGCTCGATCATGCCGGGGAGTGCGGCCTGGATGAGCGCGTAGACGCCCGTCAGGTTGACGTTGATGACGGCGTCCCACTCCTCCTGCCCGACCCAGCGGACGTTCCGGGCCTTGCTCGAGTGGCCGGCATTGTTGATGAGAATGTCCACGCGGCCGAGCTCCTCGACTGTCCGCTCCACGAGGGCACGCCCCTGCTCCGGCCGTGAAACGTCGCCCTCGCGCGCCACTGCCTTGCCGCCGGCCTTCGTGATCTCCGCCACCACCGCCTCGAGCGGCGCCTTGCGACGGCCCGACACCACGACATGGGCGCCTTCCGCCGCGAGCATGAGCGCCGTCGCCCGGCCTATACCCGTCCCGCCCCCCGTCACGATCGCGACCTTCCCCGTGAGCTTTGCCATTCGGCTCTTATCTCCACGCCCAGACGGGCTGTTCGAGATGATCGACGCGCGTCGAGCGGCCGTGCGACACGACCTCGCGCATCTGGTAGATGACGGCGGCGGTAGGCGCGTGGATGAGGCTGCCGAGAAGCGGCACCTGGATGACGGGCCGGTCGCTCTCCGGAATGCTGATGAAGCGCGGCACGTCGGGGGCGTCGAGGGCTTCGAGCGGGACCAGGTGCACGCGCGCGACTTCCGCGGGATTTGGAGAAAGCGCGCCGGGATCATCGGCCCAGAAGACGACGGGCGTGATCACGAATCCGGAGCGCGTCGGATAGTCGTCGAGGAACCCGAGCAACTTGTCGCCGGTGAGCTTGAGCCCGAGCTCCTCGTCCAGCTCGCGGAGCGCCGCCACTTCCGGACTCTCACCCGCGTCCATCCTGCCGCCCGGCAGCGCCCACTGGCCCGTGTGGGCGCGCAGGGTCGGCGCGCGCTTGGTCAACAGGAAGCAGCCGCGCTCCTCGGCATCAGGTAGGAGGACCACGGCGACTGCGGCGGCCTTGCGCCCATCGAGACTCGCGGCCCGCCGGTCGAAAGCAGCAAGGTTCGCGCGGGCCCTTCCGACCAGAGCCTTGTCGAAGCGCACGTCTAGCCCGCGCTCTCACGGACGCCCGGTGCGCGTTCTCGCGCCCCCTCACCCTGCCCTCTCCCCCTCCGGGGGCGAGGGAACCGAAACGCCTCCCTCTCC
>JBKPBU010000269.1:0-2280 GCA_046727015.1 Candidatus Methylomirabilota bacterium
CGGGATGATCGCCGGCGCCAAGGCCCTCGCGCTGACGGCGCTCGACCTGCTGGCCAGACCGGGAGATCTCCAGAAAGCGAAGGAAGAGTTCGCGAAGAGCGTGTAGATTCAGGAACCGCGGACCGCTTTGAGGACCTTGCGTGTCTGGCCAAGATGGTCCAGGACGTGGAGCCTGAAGATGATCGCGTAGGCCTTCCAGTCGAGCTCCTCGATCCAGTGCAGCGGCGCCTCGCGACCGTCCGCTTCCTTCACGTTGATGACCATGACGACCGGCGCGCGCGCCTCGGTGAGACTGTCCGGCGCCGCTCCGAGGGTCGCGACGACCTCCGCCTGGAGCCGCTTGAGCTGGGTCAGAAGCTCGGGCCACGGACGCGCCAACGGATCACGAGACTGAAGCCCGGCCGGGATGGGCTCTCCCGGGGGACGCCTCCCCGCGAGCAGATCGCGGAGCTCCTCGAGGCTCGGCCCATGGGTCACGACGAGGTGGTCCACCACCTCCTGGATGGTCCATTCGCCGGGGAGGGCCCGGGCGTGAGCCTCTGCCTCGGTCACCCCGTCCAGAAACTCCTCGAGGGCGGCGAAACCTGCGGCGACGCGCTCGTGGATCTGGGGCGCCGCGAGGCGGGTGCCTTTGGCGTGCAGGTACTCCTTCGCCTTGACCTGCTCGGGCCTCAGAGTCACGAGGCCTACTATAGCGTCGCGGACCCGGGTCAAGCCACCCCGTCCTTGGCCGTGCCGAACTGTCAATCCTCGCCGTCAAGCGACGTTTTCTGTTGACCGAGGCTGACAGTCAACCCTTCACAGGACCCTGATTCAAAAATGGAATCGCACTATTACACCTACTTACCTGCTCTTCGGGATCGAGTCCGGATGGTACGCGAGGTGCATACCCTTTAAACGGTCGCGCGAGTGCGGGTCCGAGAGCCCGGTTGATCCCCCGCTGTTGCAGCCAAGAACGGAGCGAATTGTGAGACGGGTCCAGCGAGGATGGCAGGCTGCGGGTGTCCTCGCTCTCGCCTTCCTCATCATTCCCGCTGCGACAGCGCAAGCCTCCGGCCCCGCGGGAGCAGGGGTGGCCACTGCGGTCACCGGCCAGGTGACAGTCTCTCATGCGGCTTCGTCGACGTCGCAACCGCTCCGCTTCAAGGACGAGGTCTTTCTCCGGGACCGCATCAGCACGGCCGCCCAATCATTGGCGCGGCTGCTGCTCGGGAAGAAAGCTCTCCTGACCGTGCGCGAGCTCTCGGAGCTCGAGCTGGTCGACCAGTCCGGAATCTCCACCATCCAGCTGTTCTTGGGCAAGGTCGCCATCGGCGTCGCCCGCCAGCGGATGAGCCCCGGCGAGACGGTCGAGATCCGCACCCAAAACGCGGTGGCGGCCATCCGCGGCACCGTCGTCGTCGCGGAAATGCTGACACCGCCTGGCAGCTCAGTGCCCGTCACGCGACTGCACGTCCTGTCCGGCTACATCGACGTCACCACGCCGGGCAATCCGGGCGCGCCGCCGCTGAGAATGGTCGCGCCCTCGAGCGTCACGGTCACCGGCAACACCATGGACAAGGCCGTCTCCCTCGATGCCGTGGCACGGGCTGCGCTGCTGAGCGATCTCCAGTCCTCGCGGCCGAATCCGACACGGCTGCTGGACGCTCTCGTGCTCGGTGAGCAGGCGAGGGCCGCCGCGCTGGGTCGCATCATCACCAGAACGGCCGAGGAGTCGCTCGAAGCTCCGCAGGCGCCGCCCGTGGACACGAAGGCCCCGCTCACGCCCACCACGCCGAGCGACCCCGGCACGTCGAGCGTCGGCGACGCCTCTGCGCTGCCGTTCATCTACAGCAAGCAGACGGTAAACGTCCCGGGCGATCTCTACGAGGTCCCGCCCGCCTCCAACCGGAGCCTCTCGACGGACCTGCTTCGCGCCACCAATAGCACGCTCACCTTCGGGGGCGACATCCTCCAGGTGAAGGGCAGCCTGAGCAGCAGCACCGCGCGCCCCTTCATAAGCCTCAACGGCGGTGAGTCGGCTGCGGAGACCGCGACCCTGCTCCGGAACGGCACCCTCTCGCTCACGGGTCCGCTCTTCGACGCCGTCAACAGCGCGGTCACGTTCTCGGGCCCCGCGCTCCTCGCGGCGCAGGCGAACAGCTCGCTGACCGGCACCGGCTCTTCGCCCTTCGTGAGCTTCACGGGCGGGTCACTCACTTTGGGCGCCCGCACGAACGGCGTGAGCCTCGACTCGGGCTCCACGGCGAGCCTGGCGGGCCCGCTCTTCGCCGCCCACGG
>JBKPBU010000270.1:0-3183 GCA_046727015.1 Candidatus Methylomirabilota bacterium
TCCCCCTATCCGAGAACCTTCCCCGGCTGGGTCAAGGTGCGGCTCAGGGACGGCAGGATGCTCGAGGCGCGCGAGGAGAGCCAGCGCGGGGGCCCCGAGATGCCCATCGCTCCCGATGAGGTGATCGCAAAATTCCGCGACAACGCAGCGCGTCTCATGCCGCCGGCCCGTGTGGAGGCGCTCGAGAGCGCGGTTCTCGGGATGGAGCGCGCTCGGAACCTGGGTCCGCTCCTCGCCCTCTGCCGGACTGATTGAGCCTGCGATTCCAGGAGGCGCAAGGCGCAGATTTTTCGCGGGCTTAGAGTTTCGCTTGCGCGTCCCGGCCATATCTGAGAGCATTGGAGTATGTTTCGGATAGTGTTGAGCGGCACAGTGATGATCGCGTTGTCGCTCGGGGCCGCGGGGGCGGCCGTGGCGCAGTCGGGCGTCGAGGTCGAGACGACGGCCCCGGCTCCGCCCAAGTTCGAGGTCATCCGCCCCGAGGCCAAGGGCAGCGAGATCACGCGCCCCAAGGATGCCGACATCTACCGCGGCGACCCCGTCATCAACTTCGACCCCGCCTTCATCGAGCCCTTCGCGAAAGAAACGGCGACCGGCCGCATGGGGCTCGCCGGGTGGGGCTCGCCGGTGGGGGTAGTGACGCAAGATGGGCCGGCGAACATGCGGCAGCCCGGATGGCTGAGCTTCGGCTTCGCGATCACCTGGGGCGGACCCGAGCGGAAGCCCGCCATCGTACCCAGCGCCGCTCCTCGCTGAACTCGTCGCACCCAGCGAACACCCCGTGCCGCTCCTGAAGGGTAATCTCCACGCCCATACCACGTTTTCGGACGGCCGCCGTCCCGTGGCCGAAGTCATCGCGCGCTATCGCGAGATGGGCTACGGCTTCCTCGCCATCACCGACCACGAAAATCGCGTGGGCGACGACTACTGGTACAACATTCCGTCCGGCGACGACCGCCTGCTCGTCCTTCCGGGCATCGAGCTCGACTACCGGCCCCTGTCGCAGCACGTGGGCAAGGTCACCGGCGACCGGGAAACGCTCTACGTGCTGAACCACCCGGCGCGCTACGGTCTGAACGTGTCGCAGGTCCTCTACCGGATCGCGGAGATTACGGAAGCCGGCCTGCCGATCCACGCGGTCGAGATCACCGAGACGGGCGTCTACCAGGCCCAGCACGACGTGGAGCGGATCCCGTTGCCCAAGATCGCCACCGACGACTCGCACCGCGACGACGAGTTCGGGCGCGCCTGGATCGAGGTGGACGCCGCGCGCAGCCCGGACGCGATCCTCCGCGCCGTCAAGGCGGGGGACTTCCGCGCGGGATTCGCCTCGTCTCCGGCGGCGACCGGCGGGCGCGGCTTCGATTTGCTCGGGCTTTCCGACTAGCCGCGCGTGGTACTCTGGCGGACGCCATGCTGATCCGAATCGGCCACAGCCCCGATCCCGACGACGCCTTCATGTTCTACGCGCTCACCGCGGGCAAGGTGAAGGCGGAGGGCATCGAGGTCGAGCACGTGCTCGAGGACATCGAGTCGCTCAACCGCCGCGCGCGCACGGGCGAGCTCGACGTCACCGCCGTCTCGGCCGCGACCTACGTCATGGTGCACGAGCAATACCGGATGATGGATCCGGGCGCCTCCATGGGCAAGGGCTACGGTCCCATCCTGGTCTCCAGGGAGCCGGTGGCGCGCGAGGACCTCGAGAAAAAGGTGGTCGCCATTCCAGGCAGCCACACCACGGCGGCGCTCCTGCTTCGGATCTACGTGGGCGACCCGCCCATCATCGAGGTCGCCTTCGACAAGATCCCGAAGGCCGTCCTCGAAGGGCAGGCGGATCTCGGGCTCCTGATCCACGAGGGGCAGATCACGCACCAGCAGATGGGTCTCGTCAAGGTGCTCGACATGGGACAGGAGTGGGAGCGCGAGACGGGCCTGCCGCTGCCGCTCGGCATCAACGTCATGCGCCGCGACCTGGGCGAGGCCGTGCACCGGAAGCTGTCGCAGGCGCTCCGCGACTCGATCGACTACGCCTACGCCCACGTGGACGAGGCAATCGAGTACGCGATGCGGTACGGGCGGGGGATCGACAAGGAGACCTGCAAGAAGTTCGTCCTGATGTACGTCAACGACTACACGAAGCGCCTCGGTCCCGACGGCAAGGCCGCCCTCGAGCGCCTCTACGCGCTCGCCCATGCCCGGAAGCTGATCCCGGCTATCCCGCCCGTCGACCCGATCTAGGTCGGGCGGCTCAACCCGCGCATCTCCCCCGGGGCCACCCGCCCGATCGTAGACAGGCGGGAGATAATGTCTCTGGCATTCATCGTCAGGAAAGGGGCCCAATCATGCCGATCACACTGCCGCAATCAGTGAAGAAGCTCCTGCAGGACAAGGCCTACGGACACGTGGTGACGCTCAACGAGCACGGCAACCCGCAGGTCACAATGGTGTGGATGGACGTGGACGGTGACGACGTCCTCTTCAACACTGCGGAGGGGCGAAAGAAGCCGCGGAACCTGCGCCGCGATCCCCGCATCATCGTCTCCGTGCAGGACCGCAATGACCCCCAGGCCTACGCGATCTTTTACGGCAAGGCTCGGGTGACGGAGGCCGGGGCCGACGAGCAGATCGACAAGCTCGCCAAGCGATTTCTGAACGTCGACAAGTATCCGTTCCGCCAGCCCGGGGAGAAGCGATTGATCGTCCGTATCAGCGTCGATCGCCTCGCCGGCTTCGGTCCGAAAATGCGACCGTGGTCGTAGGATAAAGACCATGGGCGCCTCACAGCTTGGCCTCGGCTTCGTGGCCGGTGTGCTCGCCGTGCCGGTCTTTCACCAGATCCTTCTTTGGATACTGCATTCTGCCGGCATCGTGCCGATTGCGCCGTTCAACATGGCGCCCACCAAGCCTCTCGGCATCCCCGAGGTGGTCTCGATCTCGTTCTGGGGTGGTGTCTGGGGCATCGCCTTCGCCCTAACCCTGCCGCGGTGGTTTAGCGGCACGGCCTACTGGATCGCGGCGCCCATCGCGGGCGGGTTGGCCCTGACGCTGGTCTTCATGATCGTCGTCTGGCCGCTGAAGTTCGGGGGATTTCCACCGAACGCGCTGGGACTGTTCATCATCGGATTCCTGCTGAATGCCGCCTGGGGTATCGGCTGGGCCCTTTTCCTTTACGGGCTCGAGCGG
>JBKPBU010000271.1:0-2809 GCA_046727015.1 Candidatus Methylomirabilota bacterium
CCCACGCCCGTCGAGAGCCCCTTGTCCTTGAGGAGCTTCTTGAGCGCGTGGAAGATCTCCACGCCGACGCGCAGGGCCTCGCCGAAGGAGCCCGCCCCCGCGGGCACGATCATGAACTCCTGGATGTCGAGGCCGTTGTCCGCATGCGCCCCGCCGTTGAGCACGTTCATCATGGGCACCGGCATGATCCGCGCGCCCGGCCCGCCCAGGTACTGGTAGAGCGGCAAGCCGCACTCGTCGGCGCCGGCGCGCGCGACGGCCAGCGACACCCCGAGAAGGGCGTTGGCGCCGAGGCCGGACTTGTTGGGCGTGCCGTCGAGCTCGAGCAGCGCGCGGTCCACCGCGGCCTGCTCCGTCGCCTCGAGGCCTTCGACCTCGGGGGCGATCGTCTCCGTCACGTTGCGCACCGCCTGGCGCACGCCCTTGCCGCCGTAGCGCGTGTCGTCGTCGTCGCGCAGCTCGACCGCCTCGCGCGCGCCCGTCGAGGCGCCCGAGGGCACCATGGCGCGGCCGAAGGCGCCCGAGTCGAGCCACACCTCGACCTCCACCGTGGGGTTGCCGCGGGAGTCGAGGATCTCGCGCGCGTGGACGGTGCGGATCTCGGACATGCTCAGGCCTTCCGCTCGATGAAGAAGGTGCCGAGCGCCCGGAGCGGCAGCGCGCGCGGGCCGAAGGACTCGAGCGCCGCGTGGGCGTCCGCCACCAGCGCCTGCGCCCGCCGCCGCGAGACCTCGATGCCGTGGACGGCGGGATAGGTCGCCTTCTGCTGCGCCTGGTCCTTGCCCGCCGTCTTGCCCAGCTCCTCCGAGGTCGCGGTGACGTCGAGAATGTCGTCCATGATCTGGAAGGCCAGGCCGAGGGCGTCGCCGGCAGCCCCGAGGGCCTCGAGCTGCGGCGGCGTGGCGCCGGCCAGGATGGCGCCGGAGCGGATGGAGGCGCGGATCAGGGCGGCCGTCTTGTGGGTGTGAATGTAGTCCACCGTCTCTCCGTCTGCCCGCTTGCCCTCGCACTCGATGTCGGCCACCTGTCCGCCCACCATGCCCGAGCTTCCCGCGGCATCGGCGATCTCCACGAGGACGTCGTGCAGCCGCGATCCGCTCGACCCAGCCGGAACATTGTCGGCGAGGAGGCGGAAGGCCAGGGTCAGGAGAGCGTCCCCGGCCAGGATGGCGAGGGCCTCGCCGAAGACCTTGTGGTTGGTTGGCGAGCCGCGGCGGAAGTCGTCGTTGTCCATGGCGGGCAGGTCGTCGTGGATCAGCGAGTACGTGTGGATCATCTCCACCGCGCAGGCCGTCGGCATGACGTCGTCCATCCCTCCGCCCACCGCCTCGGCCCCCGCTACGACGAGGACGGGGCGCAGGCGCTTGCCTCCGGCGAAGACGCTGTAGCGCATGGCCTTGTGCAGGGTCTCGGGCGGTGCCGACTCTGCCGGCAGGAAGCGATCGAGCGCCTCGTCCACGGCGCGGGCCCGCTCCGCCATGTAGGTCCCGAGATCGAAGCTCGACGGGCCGATTGTCACTACTGGGAGTCCTTGTCCCATTCGAAGAGCTCGGTCTTGAGCAGCCCCGATTCGTCCTTGGTCAGCAGCTCGATGCGCTTCTCGGCTTCCTCGAGGTACTTGGCGCAGCGGCGCGCCAGCGCGACGCCCTCTTCGAAGACCTTGAGCGAGTCTTCGAGAGGCAGGTCACCGGCCTCGAGCTGGTCCACGATCTGCTCGAGCCGCTGGAGCGCGTCCTCAAACTTGATGTCTGTCATCACGTTCCTTCACGTCGGTCACGCGCGCGCCCAGCGCGCCCTGGTGCAGGAGGATCTCGAGAGGATCGCCCACGGCGACCTGCCCCGCGTTGCGCACCACGGCCCCCGAGGACAGGCGCGTCAGGCTGTAGCCGCGCGCCAGCACGCCCAGCGGTGAGAGGCTCTCGAGCCGGCCCACACTCTCGGCGAAGCGGGAGCGCGAGACCTTCACGCTGTGCGCGGCCGAGGCGATCAGACGCCCTCTCAACTGGGCCAGCAGCGCGGCGCCGCCGGTAATCCTAGCCAAGGGATTGCGCGAGCGCAAGGCGCCGGTGGCGAGCGCCACGCGGTGCCTGACCTGGCGCTGGCTCGAGCGGAGGCCCAGGCGCAGGCGGCCCTGGAGCTCGTCGAGCCGGCGGTGAAGATCGCGGAGCGCCCTTGCGGGATCGGTGAGCACGCGGCGGCGGCCCAGGTACTCGACACGCTCCCGGTACGCCGCGACCTCGGCGGTGATCGCCTGCTTCAGCCGCGCGTAGAGATCGACGAGCGCCTCGACCACCGCGAGCTTCTCCCGCACCACCAGCTCGGCCGCTCCGGAAGGCGTCGGCGCGCGCAGGTCCGCCACGAAGTCGGCGATGGTGAAGTCCGTCTCGTGCCCGACCGCGGAAATCACCGGCACGCAGCAGGCCACGATGGCGCGCGCGACGCCCTCGTCGTTGAAGGCCCAGAGGTCCTCGATGGAGCCGCCGCCCCGGCCGACGATGATGACGTCGAGCTCCGCCACCGCCTGGAGGTTCAGCAGAGCCTGGATGATCTCGCCGGGCGCCCCGTCGCCCTGCACCCGCACCGGCGCGATGAGGATATGCAAGTCGCCGAAGCGGCGGCCGATGATGTTGAGGATGTCGCGGATGGCCGCGCCGGTTGGCGACGTGACGACGCCGATCACGCGAGGGAAGGCCGGGAGCGGCCGCTTGCGCCCCTCGTCGAAGAGGCCTTCCGCCTCGAGCTTCCGCTTGAGCTGCTCGAAAGCGAGCTGGAGCGCGCCGAGGCCCTTGGGCTCCATCATCTCGACGAC
>JBKPBU010000272.1:0-1584 GCA_046727015.1 Candidatus Methylomirabilota bacterium
GGAGGGCGAGCGTCTCTTCGCGATGGCGGCGGAATCCGGCGAGCGCGTGGCCGGCATCGTCGCGCGCGTACAGCCGGTCCTCGGCCCAGCGGTCGGGATCGAGCGGATGTCCAACCGCGCCCCCGATACCCCAGGCCTCCAAGTCCCCGGGATCGGCGCCCAACGTGAGGATCTTCGGGTCGTCCAGCGCGAGAATCGTGTGAAAGCGAATCCGGAACAGCTCTTCCACGTCGCGCAGGTGGCAGACGATTTCGGTGGCGGACCAGTTGGAGGCGTCGGGACGTCGCGCGAGCACGTCCGCGCTCCGGGTCCGGAACGCCTCGTCGAGCTCGTGGGGAGTGCGCGCCAGCCTCGCGAGCCGCTGCTCGAGCGGCCGCCGCATGTACTCCTCGCGGGAGGGCATCGCGGCCGCTTAGGACCGGAATTCCTGGTCGAGGATCTCCGTGATGAAGCGGTCGAGGGAGACGGGGTAGAAGCGCACGTTGGGCGCCATGATCACGCCGGTGTTGATGACCTCCCGCATGGCCAGCTCGTCCATGGCGCGCTCGATCTGGGCCTGCGGGTCGCGGTCCGAGCGCAGGATGTTGAGGTCCTCGCTCTCGAGCGTCACCTGGTGGCGGGAGGAGTACATGAAGGAGAAGACCCGTGCCACGAGCGTCTCATCCATCACCTCGTGCTCCTTGAACAAATCGCCGTACGTCTGTCCGGCGCGCCCCGGCGCCAGCACCAGGCGCGGCGAGACCTTGATCTTGCCGCGAATCTCGACCGAGCGGTGCGGCTGCTCCTCCTGTGGCCCGACGAGGATGTAGGGCAGCACGTGGTAGCCGGCGATGATGCCGGTGATGGGCTTGCGCAGGATCTCCGTGCGCTCGAAGAGGTGCTTGAGGAACTCGGGGTCGTGGCGCTCGCCGAACATGCGCTATCCGTTGAACACGGAGACTTCCATGCAGTCGAAGCCGAAGTCGTACTCCCGGCTCGTGTAGGCGCCGCCCGAGCGGACGTGGTCGATGTACGGCTTGACGTCGCGGCGGTAGATGCCGGTGTTGTCCGCGATGATGAGGGCGCCCTTGACGAGCCGCGGCTCCACGGCTTTGAGGTAGTCGAGGTAGTCCTCCTTTTGCGCGTCGAGCAGCATGAGGTCCACCGGACCGCGCAGGAACGGCAGGACGCGGAGCGCATCGCCCACCACCACCTTGACGCGCCCCTTGAGCCCGGCGTGCTCGGCGTTCGACTGGCAGAACCTGGCGAGGTACGCGTTGTTCTCGACACAGGTGAGATGGCCGCCGCGCGGCATGTTGGCGGCGAGGAGGATCGCCGAGTAGCCGAACAGCGATCCGACCTCGATGCCGCGGGTGGGCGCGTGCTTGGCGAGGAGCCGCTTGATCACGCGGCCCTTCTCCTTGCCGATGACCGGGATGTGCCACTTGGACACGGCCCGGTCCATGAGCCGCAGCATCTGCTGCGCGCGCTTGGTCATGTCGCGCCCCCTCACCCTACCCTCTCCCCCGGTGGGGGAGAGGGATTCGAAAGGCTCCCTCTCCCCTCAGGGGAGAGGGTAGGGGTGAGGGGTGAAGGTTCATTCTT
>JBKPBU010000273.1:0-2101 GCA_046727015.1 Candidatus Methylomirabilota bacterium
CGGATCTTCTCGTGAACGCCGTCGACTGGGTGGTGCTGCTCGGCACCATCGTGGGCATCGCCGCCTACGGCTTCTGGCGCACGCGCCACGTGCGGAGCCTCAACACGTATATGCGCGGCAACGCGTCCACCGGCTGGGGCACGATCGGCCTCAGCGTGATGGCCACGCAGGCGAGCGCCATCACGTATCTCTCGATTCCCGGGCAGGGCTTCGAGAGCGGCATCGGCTTCGTGCAGAACTACTTCGGCCTGCCGCTGGCGCTCATCATCGTGTGCGCGGTGTTCCTGCCCATGTACCGGCGCCTCAACGTCTACACGGCCTACGAGTTCCTCGGCCAGCGGTTCGACGACAAGACGCGACTCCTCGGCGCCGGCCTCTTCCTGCTGCAGCGCGGCCTCGCCGCCGGCGTGACGATCTACGCGCCCGCCATCATCATCTCGACGGTGTTCGGCTGGCCGATCGACCTCGTCATCGTGTTCACCGGGCTGCTCGTGATCGTCTACACGGCCACCGGCGGCAGCGAGGCCGTCTCCCTGACCCACAAGTGGCAGATGGCGGTCATCTCGGCCGGCATGGTGACGGCCATGGCCGTCCTGCTCCTCCGGCTGCCCGCCGGCCTCGGGTTCACCGGCGCCGCGCACGTGGCGGGCGCGCTGGGCAAGCTGCAGGCGGTGGACTTCTCCCTCGATCCCAGCCGGCGCTACACGGTGTGGACCGGCGTGTTCGGCGGGCTGTTCCTCTCGCTCTCGTACTTCGGCACCGACCAGTCGCAGGTGCAGCGCTACATCGGCGGCGCCTCCCTGCGCGAGGGCCGCCTCGGCCTGATGTTCAACGCCGTGCTGAAGATCCCGATGCAGTTCGTCATCCTCCTGCTGGGGGCGCTCCTGTTCGTCTTCTACCAGTTCGCGCCGCCCCCGGTGTTCTTCAACCAGGTGGAGTGGCGGCGCCATGCGCAGGAGGACCGGTTCCGCGCCATCGAGGCCGAGCACGACAGCGCCGTCGCGCAGAGCCAGTCCGCGATTCGCGCGTGGCTCCAGAGCCGCGCCTCGGACGACTTCGCGCGGGAAGCGAGCGCGCGGACGGCCATGGTCGCGGCCAGCGATCGCACGCACGCGATTCGCGCCGAGGCCAAGGCGGCCCTCCTGGCTGCCGACCCGCGCGCCAAGACCAAGGATTCCGACTACGTCTTCATCACGTTCATCCTGACGCAGCTGCCGCACGGGGCGGTGGGCCTCCTGGTGGCGGTGATGTTCGCGGCGGCCCTGTCGTCGACGGCTTCCGAGCTCGCCGCCCTCGGCACCACGACCACGATCGACTTCTGGCGCCACTTCCGCCCGCTCGCCGCCGCCGCCGAGGCCCGCAACGTGCGCGCGGCGCGGCGCTTCACGGTGCTGTGGGGCGCCTTTGCGGTCGCCTTCGCGCTCTTCGCCGGGTTCGCGGAGAACCTCATCGAGGCCATCAACATACTCGGCTCGATCTTCTACGGAGTGCTGCTCGGCCTCTTCCTGGTGGCCTTCTTCTTCCGCCGCGTCGGGGGCAGCGCGGTGTTCTTCGCGGCCGTCGGCGCGCAGGCCCTCGTGATCGTGATGTACTTCTCGTTCAACATCGGCTACCTCTGGTACAACCTGATCGGCTGCGCCTCGTGCATCGCCTTCAGCGTGGCGCTGCAGGCGGTCCTGCCGCCGCGCGCCCGCGCCGACCGGGGCCCCGCCGGATGAGCAGGGAGCCGGTCATCGCGTTCGGCCAGCAGCCCTGCGGCTTCTTCCCGCGGCGGTTCCTCGTGGCCAAGATCCGGACCGCGCGACGCCTGCAGGCGGAGATCGGCGGCCGTATCGTGTACTTCTGCCACGACAGCGACCACGACCCGCGCGAGACACGCACGATCCTGCGTCATCGCGCGACGGGCCAGCCGGCGCCCCTGAACTTCGCCGTCGTCAGCGCGCTCCAGCGCAAGTTCTCCCCGCTTTACGCCAAGCGCATTGCCCCTGAGTGGCATGCCCGAACGCTGGGGCAGCTCCCGAACTACGTCGACCATCCGCTCATCGACTTGTTCCGCAAGGCCGCCGCGGAGACGGTCGCCGCCTTCTGCCTCGAGATGTAC
>JBKPBU010000274.1:0-2078 GCA_046727015.1 Candidatus Methylomirabilota bacterium
GAGGCCAACCCGACCAGCGCGGGCCGCCCGGTGCCGGGTATCGAGGTGAAGATCGCCGACCGGGGCGAGGTCCTGGTGAGAGGCTGCTCGATCTTCAAGGGCTATCTCAAGAACGAGGACGCGACGCGCGAGGTCATCGACCCCGAGGGATGGTTCCACACGGGAGATGCAGGATTCTTCGATCCCAAGGGGCACCTGGTCATCATCGACCGGGCCAAGGATGTCGGCGCGATGGACGACGGCACGCCGTTCGCGCCGCAGTTCATCGAGAACAAGCTCAAGTACAGCCCGTTCATCCGGGAGGCGGTCGCCTTCGGCCACGAGCGGCCGTTTGTGGCGGCCATGGTCGCCATCGACCTCAACACCGTAGGCAACTGGGCCGAGCGGCACGGGCTGGCATACACCAGCTACATGGACCTCTCCCAGAAGCCGGAGATCCGCGAGCTGATCCGCGACGAGATCCGGAAGTGCAACCAGACGCTTCCAGAGGCCACGAAGATCCGCCGCTTCATCCTGTTGACCAAGGATCTCGAGGCGGACGACGCCGAGATGACACGCACCCGCAAGGTGCGGCGGAAGTTCGTCGCCGAGAAGTATGCGCCGGTCATCGACGCGTTCTACGCGGGCGGAGACCAGGTCGACCTGACCACGACGATCACCTACGAGGACGGCCGCCAGGCCACCATCCAGTCGCGAGTGAGCATCGAAGACGCAGAAGGGGCGCCGGCGCGTGTCTGACGAGCTCGGATTTTTCTTCCTGCTCATGTCGAACGGGGTGCTGATCGGGCTCATGTACTCCCTGATCGCTCTCGGCTTCGTGCTCGTCTACAAGGCCACCGACGCGGTGAATTTTGCCCAGGGCGAGTTCGTGATGATCGCGGGACTGGCGGTGGCGCTGGCCATGAGCGCGGCGGGCGCGCCCCTGTGGGTCGCCATCACCCTCGGGCTCGCCGGCATGATCGCGTTCGGCTTCGCCCTCGAGCGCGTGGTCCTGCGTCCGCTCATCGGCCGGCCGGTGATCGCGGTGGTGATGGCCACCATCGGCCTCGCCTCGATCCTGCGAGGCCTGGGCCCCACCTTCTTCGGGGCGGGGACGAAGACACTGCCTCTGCCCATCAGCGACGCGCCGTTCGTGATCGGCCCGCTCTTCATTCCGCCGATCCAGCTGCTGGGGGCGGCGGTGAGCATCGTCTTCCTCTCCGGCTTCGGCTGGTTCTTCCTGTGGTCCCGCAAGGGCATCGCGATGCGGGCCGTCGCGGACAATCAGCAGGTGGCCATGGCCATGGGCATCAACGTCGAGCGCTACTTCGGGCTGGCCTGGGCCATGACCGGCATGGTGTCGGCCCTGGGCGGCATCATCTGGGGCAACCTGCTCGGCGTGGACATCAACCTGTCGCTCGTCGGGTTCAAAGTCTTCCCGGTGGTGATCCTCGGCGGACTCGACTCGATCCCCGGCGCCATCGTCGGCGGACTCATCGTCGGCATCGTCGAAAACATCGCCGCGGGGTACATCGATCCCTACGTGGGCGGCGGCACGAAGGACTTCGCGCCGTACCTGCTGATGATTCTGGCGCTGATGATCCGCCCGTACGGGATCTTCGGCAAGAAGCTCATCGAGAGGGTCTAGCGCGATGATCCAACGCGAGTGCGGCGTGCTCAAGACGAGTTATGAAGCCGACATGGCGTTGTATCCGCTGCCCATCGCCCGCTGGACCGTGGCGGTGCTCGCGGTGATCTTCTTCCTGCTGATCCCGCTGACGCTGCACGAGTACTACCTGTCGGTGGCCAACCTGGTCTGGATCGCCGTCATCGGCGCCCTCGGCCTCAACATCCTGGTGGGCTACACGGGGCAGGTGTCCATCGGCCACGGGGCGTTCATGTCCGTGGGCGCCTACACCGCCGCGAATCTCGCCACGCGCCTCGACTCCCCGTGGCCTGTCAACCTGCTCGCGGGCGGGCTCATGGCCGCGGCGGTGGGCGCCGTGGTCGGCATTCCCTCGCTGCGCATCAAGGGCCTGTACCTGGCCATCGCGACGCTCGCCGGCCAGCTCATCATCGAGTGGACCATCAACCACGTG
>JBKPBU010000275.1:0-2918 GCA_046727015.1 Candidatus Methylomirabilota bacterium
CGCCTGCCGCCGAGCGCCGTCCGGAGAAAGCGCCGCGTCGCGTCGCGATCGAGGAAGACCTTCGTGAAGTCGTGACGGAGCGCGAAGACGTGCGTCAGCGACTGCCGCCGGATCCGCTCGCGGATCACGTCGAGCGCCGCCCGCTCGATGTCGAGCAGGTAGAGCCCGCCGAGGAAATTCGCCTCCAGGATGCGGAACTGGGGCTCGGTGCTCGAGCCGACCGACAGCGCGCGGAGCGGCCGGCCGAGCGGAAGCGCCTTCGACAGCGTGCGGAGCACCTGGGCGAGTGTCTCGCCGATGTCCACCTTGTCCCGGCTGTAGCGCGACCAGATCTTGTCCTGCTGGGACATGAGCGCCCGCGACGTGTTCATGCCCTGCCGGATCAGCCGGCTCGCCGGGACGCGCACCTACGCGCCGAGCCTCCCGTGGGCCGACTCCGACTGCGTCGGCTGAAGCGAGACGTGGCTGTGCACGCACTGCCAGCGCCCGTCGCGGTGGGCGAGGATGAAGGTGGCGCGGCCGGGGCGGGTGAAGGGCTTGCCGTCCGGGCCCGTGGCCTCGGATTGCCAGCCCACGGCGATCCATGCGCTGTCACCGTTGGTACGGACGACCGGCTTCGGCTCGAAGGCGAAGCCGCGGATGCGCGGCCAGACGTTGCGCCACTGCTCCCGCTCGATGTTCTCGAGGCCATGAACGGCCATGGCCCAGGTGCCGAAGGCGACCGCGTCCTGGGCGAACATCAGGCGGCCGGCGTCGAAGTCTCTGCTCCGGCATGCCGTCTCGAACTTCCTCAGCCAGCCAAGCGCGTCCTGATCAGGTGTGGGCATGGGCAGGATTATGCGCTATCCTGCGCGCATGGAAAAGCTGACCGTGGACGCGCTTCGCACGCTGGCCCGGGCGCAAGGCCTGGAGCTGTCCGACGCGGAGCTGGCCTCGCTGCTCCCGCTCGTCGAGGCGGGGCGGAGCGGGCTCGCCTCCATCCGCGACATTCCGCCCCAGACCGAGCCGTCCTCGCAGTTCCGCATTTTCTGAACGAAGAGAGGATCTCCGTGAGCGAGCTCTGCTGGACGTCCATGACGGAACTGGCCCGCATGATCGCGTCGAAGAAGGTCTCGCCCGTCGAGGTCGTGCAGGCCCATCTCGACCGGATCGCGGCGCTGGACGGCAAGCTCAAGGCCTACATCACCGTGATGGGCGACTCCGCGCTGGCTGCGGCCAAGGCGGCCGAGGCCGCCGTGACGTCGGGGGGGACGCTGGGGCCGCTTCACGGCGTGCCGGTGGGCCTCAAGGACCTGTACTGCACCAAGGGCGTGAAGACCACGGGCGGCTCGAAGATCCTCGCGGACTGGGTGCCCGAGGAGGACGCGACGGTCGTCGCTCGCCTCGTGGGAGCCGGGGCCATCGTGCTGGGCAAGCTCAACATGCACGAGTTCGCCTACGGGCCCGAAGGGCTCAACGCGCACTACGGCACGCCGTGGAATCCCTGGGACGCCAAGACCCACCGCGTCTGCGGCGGGTCGTCGTCGGGCTCGGGCGCCGCGGTGGCGGCAGGCATCTGCCCCGGCGCCCTCGGATCCGATACCGGCGGCTCGATCCGTATTCCATCCTCGCTCTGCGGGCTCTCCGGCCTCAAGCCGACCTACGGCCGCGTGAGCCGCGCCGGAGTGCTGCCGCTGGCGTGGTCCATGGACCACGTGGGGCCGATGTGCCGGAGCGCGGCGGACTGCGCGCTGATGCTGGCGCCCATGGCGGGTTACGACCCGCGCGACCCGACCACGAGCGTCCTGCCGGTGCCCGACTACGCGGCCGCGCTCACGGGCCAGCTCAAGGGGCTCCGCGTCGGCATGCTGCGCGCTTTCTTCCTCGAGGGTGCGGCACCGGCCCAGCGCGCCGCCGTCGAGGCCGCGGCCAAGGCGCTCGCGGGGCAGGGCGCGTCCATCGAGGACGTCGACCTCAAGACGATCGGCCTCGCCCCGGGTGCGTCGCACGCGGTTCTCGCGCCCGAGGCCTACGCCTACCACGAGGAGTGGCTGAAGACGCGCGCGCCGGAATACGGCGCTGACGTCCGCGAGAGGCTCCGGGTGGGCGCCTTCGTGACCGGCGCCGAGTACCTCAAGGGCCAGCGCCTGCGCACACTGCTCAAGAACGAAGTAGACGCGGCCCTGGCGAAGCTCGACGTCCTGCTGGCCCCGACGACGCCGTTCGAGGCGACCGCCGTCGGGCAGAACGAGGTGCGCATGGGGGATCAGAGCCTGCCCGTGCGCGGCAGCCTGATCCGCTTCACGCGACCCTTCAACCTCACCGGTCATCCGGCCGCGTCCGTACCGTGCGGCTTCACCGCGGACGGCCTGCCCATGGGACTCCAGATCATCGGCCGACCCTTCGACGAGGCGACGGTGCTCCGGGTGGCGGACGCCTACCAGCGCCTCACCGACTGGCACACCCGGCGCCCCGCCCAGGCGGCGTGAGGCTGGCGCGCCGTCTCGCGGCCGCCGTGGCCCTGGCCGCCGCCGGTTGCATGACGGGAGCGCAGACCTTCGAGCAGGATTTGGCCTACCAGCGCTGGAAGCGATGCGACACGTTCCCGACCATCATCCTCCAGCGCATCGAGACCAACGGGCGCGTCGTCGTTTCGGGTCGCACGGCCGACAACTATCCGTTCCTGCGCTGCATGGCCGAGCAGGCGCGCGAGCAGCAGAAGAGCAAGCCCAGCCTCGTGGTCCCCGACCCAATCGTCGAGCTGCGTCCGCGCTGAGGGCGAGCGTGACGGAAGAGCCCGAGCCGGTCAACCTGCCGATCGAGGACTCGCTGGACCTCCACGCCTTCGCGCCCAGGGACGTGCGGCCGGTGGTCGACGAGTATTTGAAGGAGGCGGCCGCGCGGGGCTTCCGGGAGGTCCGGCTCATCCACGGCCGGGG
>JBKPBU010000276.1:0-2081 GCA_046727015.1 Candidatus Methylomirabilota bacterium
CCCTGGAAGACGCGCTGCCGGATCCTGGCGGGCCACGCGTTGACGGACGCCGCCGGGCGCGCCCGCTCGAGGCGGAGGTGGACGGTGCGGACGGCCATCAGCACCTCCGCGCCCGCTGCCTGGCGGTCGAGGGCGGTGCCGTGGACCAGCGCGCCTCCCGGCGTCTCCAGGACGACCTGGCCGTCGCGCTCGAGGTCCGGGCGGCGCCGGCCCCGGATCAGGTTGGCCGAGCCCACGAAGTCGGCGACGAAGGTATTGCGCGGCCGGTCGTAGATCTCGGCCGGCGTGCCCACCTGCGCGATGACGCCGTCGCGCATGACCACGATCCGGTCGGAAATGGCGAGCGCTTCCTCGAGATCGTGCGTCACGTACACGGACGTGATGTCGAGGCGGCGCTGGAGCTCCTTCAGCTCGACCCGCATCTCGGCGCGGAGCTTGGCGTCGAGGTTCGACAGCGGCTCATCGAAGAGGAGCACCGAGGGCGAGAAGACGAAAGCCCGGGCGAGGGCGACGCGCTGCTGCTGGCCGCCCGAGAGCTTCGACGCGCTGCGGGCGCCCAGGTCGCCGAGCTGGACCAGGTCGAGGGCCTCCTGCACGCGCGCCGTCACCTCGGCTGCCGGCCGGCGCCGCACGCGAAGGCCGTAGGCGACGTTGTCGAACACCGTCATGTGGGGCCAGATAGCGTAGGACTGGAAGACCATTGACAGCTCGCGGCGCTCGGCGGGCACGTTGACGCTCGGCGAAGAGGAAAACACCGGCGTGCCGCCGATCAGGATCTCGCCCGAGGCGGGCCGCTCCAAGCCGGCGATGGCCCGGAGCGTGGTCGTCTTGCCGCAGCCCGAAGGCCCGAGCAGCGTCAGGTGCTCGCCGGCGGCGACGGTGAACGTCACGCCGCGGACCGCGTCCACGGCGCCGTAGCGGACGACCAGGTCTCGCACCTCGATGGACGCGCGGCTCACGGCCTACTCGCCTACCGGTTGCGTGGCGCGGCGGGCGACCGCGAACAGGATGGCCAGCGCGATCGCGACCGCCAGCGTCTGGAGCACGGCCATGGCCGCGGTCAGCTCGGAGCTGGTCGAAAACCAGGCCTCGACGATGGCGGGGGTGATGACTTTCGCCTTCGGCCCCATCAAGAGGATGGACGCGCCCAGCTCGCGGACGCTGGCGATGAAGAGCAGGAGCCACGCCGCGACGAGACCCGGCTTGAGCAGCGGCATGGTGACGGTGCGCAGGCGGTAGCCCCACGTCGCCCCGCACATCTGGGCGCACTCCTCGAGCGAGCGGTCGATCTGGAGGATGACGCCCGAGATCGTGCGGAGCCCCAAGGGCAGGAATACCGTCAGGTACACGATCAGGAGGAGCCACAGCGTGCCGTAGATCGGGATCGGAAACACCAGCCACGCCCACAGCATGCCGAAGGCGAACACGAGGCGCGGGACGGCCTGCGGGAACATGAGCAGGTACTCGATCGCGCCGGCGCCGGGCAATCGCGAGCGGTAGATCAGCCAGGAGAGGAATCCCATCAAGACGACGCCGATGGTCGCCGTGGCGAAGCCCAGGGCCAGGCTGTTCCCGAGCGCCGACCGCACGGCGTCGAGCGAGAGCGCGGTCGCGTAGTTGGCCAGGGTGAAGTTGTCCACTTTCGGCTTCAGCGCGGTCAGCCTCTGGAAGGAGGCGTAGACGATCGTGAGCACGGGCAGGATCACCGCAACCCCGAGATAGAAGACGCAGGCGGCCAGGAGCGGCCAGCGCAGGGGGCCCACGTCGATGACCCGCGGCCGGAAGGCCTTGCCCGTGATGGTGGCGTAGCTGCCCCGGCTCACGATGCGCCGGTACATCCACATCATCGCGAACATGACCGCGAACAGCACGACGCCCATGGCCGCCGCCGTCGGAAAGCGCGGCGGGTACTGGGACACGAGCTGGTACATGGCGGTGGTCACGACGTAGAAGCGGCTCGGGAGCCCCAAGACCAGCGCGGCCGAGAACGAGCCGAGCATCTCGGCGAAGACGAACACGGTCGCCCCGAGCACGCCGGGCAGGACCAGCGGGAGCGTAATGCGCAGCATCGTCCGCATGCG
>JBKPBU010000277.1:0-2329 GCA_046727015.1 Candidatus Methylomirabilota bacterium
TGCGGAGATTCCCGAAGATCCGGCAGGCCGGGCCCGTGGTGCGCGGAGGGCGCGCCCGATTTCGCGGGCTGGCGCAGTTCCCGGTGAGTGTGTAGGCTGTCAGCAGGGAGGAGACAATCGTGGAGAAATTCGAATACTTCAGCGGCATTCCCGAAGTCGGCATTGTGCCGCGCGCGCCGCACGCGGGGCCGCTCATGCGCCACGTCTACGAGCAGGAGCACGGGCGCGGGGGCTTTGCCGGCAAGGTCAGCCACACCTACCACCTCTATCCGCCCACGAACTGGCTGCCCGAGGAGAGCCGGCTGCTCGACGGCGCGGCCTTCGCGCCGCACTGGGAGTCGCCGCTCCGCCCGCTCGGCGGGGTTCACCACGCGTTGGGCGTTCTCGAGCCGGGGGCCCCGGCCGATGTCTACCGCGGCATGGGGCGGCTGATCGCGAATGCGACGGCGGCGATGAACGTGACGGCGCCGTCGGCGCCAATGGACTACTTCTTCGAGCACCACTCGGCCACTCTCGTGGTCTTCGTCCACGAGGGCTCGGGCATCCTCGAGACGACGTTCGGCCCCATTGCCTACCGCAAGGGCGACTTCCTCATCGTGCCCAAGGGCGTCACGCACCGCTTCGAGCTCGACGCGGGTCCGCAGTACTACTGGGTCTACGAGAGCTTCGCGGGCGATCCGGAGAAGGCCGAGGCGGTGACGACGGGGCAGTTCCTGACGCACAGCCGGAGCGACTACAAGTTCCCGCGCTCGCTCGATACGCGCAACGAGGCGGGGCGCTTCGAGATCATCTCCAAGACCGACGGCACCTACGCGCGCCGCGTGCACCCGACGCACCCGTTCGACGCGGTCGGCTGGCGCGGCACCTACCTGCCGTACAAGTTCGCCGTCGAGGACGTGCGGCCGCTGGTCGCCGACCGCTCGCACGTGCCGCCCTCGGGCCACACGGTCTTCATCCTGCCCGGCTGCTACATCTGCGTCTTCACGGTTCGCTCCGCGGAGAAGGAAGGGCTCTGGGTGCCCTTTTTCCACAACAACCTCGACTACTGCGAGACCCTCGGCTATCACGTCGGCCGCTTCTTCAGCCGCGGCGGCGTGTTCTCCGAAGGCATGGTCTCGGTCCACCCCGTTGGCCTGCCTCACGGGCCGCATCCCAAGGCCATGGCGGCGCTGCTGGACGACAAGCGCCCCGAGCGCTTCGAGGAGGTCGGCATCATGGCCGACTTCGCGAACCCGGCGAAGATCTCGGACTTCGCGCTCGGGCTCTCGCAGCCTGGCTACATGGCAACCTGGTCGGGCTACACGACGGACCCGCGCTTCGTGCACGACCCGGGCCGGCTGGCCAAGGTGCGGAGCGAGGCCGAGCGCCTCGCCGAGACGCGCGACAAGATGAGGCCGGGCGCATCGGAGGACGACGCGGACCGCCGCTAGATGCCCTGCGGGGCCCAGCGCGACGTCGGGGCCAATGGCCTCCGTCTTCGCCTGCACGAGTGGGGCCCGCCCGGCAGGCCTCCGGCGCTCCTGCTCCACTCACTGGCGGCCCACAGTCACTGGTGGGACTGGAGCGCGCCGCTCCTGGCCGAGCGCTTCTCCGTCGCGGCGCTCGACCTGCGCGGCCACGGCGGCAGCGCCTGGTCCGATCCGCCGGCCTACCGGGCCGCGGACTACGCGGCCGACATCGTTGCCGTGCTCGACGCGCTCGGCTGGCGCAGGCCACTCGTCGTCGGCCACTCGCTGGGCGGCTACGTCGGCGCGTATCTCGCGGCGCGGTATCCCGAGCGAGTGGGCGCGCTGGTCATCGCCGACACCATGACCCAGTGGTCGGACGACGAAGCCGCGTGGGCGCTCAAGCAGGTCGAGCGCCCGGGGCCGGAATTCGCGAATCCGTCCGAGGCGGGCTCGCGTTATCGACTGTCGCCGCCCGAGACCAGGGCGCCCGGGGACTGGATCCGTCACCTGGGCGAGGCGGCCGTTGTCGAGCGAGAGCCCGGTGTCTGGCAGTACGCCGTCGACCGCCGTGTCTTTGCCCACGCGCGTCCCGACGCCTGGCCACTCCTCGCGGGCGTCGTGTGTCCCACCCTCGTGGTGCGGGGCGCGGGCAGCCAGATCATGGATCGCGATGCCTGGCTGCGCGTCGCGACAAGCGTGCAGCACGGCCAGTTCGCCGAGATCAAGGATGCCTGGCACCACCTGGTGCTCGACGACCCGGCAAGCTTCGTCTCGACCGTGACGACATGGCTCGATCGGGTCGCCCCGCCGCGCCCGGTAGGCCGCGAGTGACATCCTTGACGGTCGTGAAGGGCGCCCGTATGCTGGGCACCTTTCGACGT
>JBKPBU010000278.1:0-6447 GCA_046727015.1 Candidatus Methylomirabilota bacterium
CCAGGAGACAACGCGCACTTACAGACCGAGCGCGGAGAGGCGCGCCTCTGTGGGCACGCCGTCCGTGTCCCAGCCGCGCAGGTCATAGTAGCGGTCGAGCATCGTCGAGAGCTCCGCGGGCGGACAGTGCATGCCGGCCGAGGGGCCATCGGGAATCGGCTCGTGCATCACGCGCCACGGCAGCGTGTCGTCCTTGCGGCGCACGCCCTCCCGCACGTTGAAGAGGCGCTCGAGATTGATCACGCGCTCGCCCACGCGCTCGAGCTCCGCCACCGTCACGTCCCAACCGGTCACCGCCGAGACCATGCGGGCGTAGGGCTCCTCGACGAAGAGGCCGAAGCCGCGCTCGGAGGTGAAGCGGCAGAGGACGAGGGAATCGTCCACCGCGGTGAAGTGCTGGCTCCGCACGGCGAACTCGGGCTTGCCGCCGGTGCCCGTGCGGTCGTAGCCCTGCGCGTACTGGGGCGTCGGACGCGTGTCGTGGTGGCTGCCGCCGCGCGTCGCCGTCGCGTAGCCGATCGACATGCCCTTGAGCGCGCGCGCCGAGTGCGCGGGGAGCTCCAGCCGCTTGACGGCATAGACGGCCTTCGTCGCCTCGGGGTGGACCGACTCCGCGAGGCGCCAGCCGCCCTCGGCGAGGCGGTCGCCGAAGCCCTCGCGGGCGGCCGTCATCTCGATCAGGCGCAGCATGCCGCGCCAGTCGCCCCAGCCGAACGGCACGCCGAGCTCCTCCCGCGAGAGCCAGCCGCGCTCGAGCGCCTCGGCCACGAAGGACAGCGTCACGCCCATCGAAATCGTGTCCATGCCCAGGAGGTCGCAGAGGTCGTTGGCGCGCGCCAGGGAGCCCGCGTGCGAGTTGCCCAGCATCGACCCGAAGGCGAAGATCGTCTCGTACTCCGGCATCTTGGCCTTGAGGCCGGCGAGCTCGCCATCGCGGATCTCGTACTGCTTGCCGCAGGCGACCGGGCACTTGAGGCACGTGGTGTCGCGGTCGTGGTAGAGGGCGTGCATCGCCTCTCCCGAGATCGCCGCGGACTCGGCGAAGGTTTCCTGGCGCAGGTTGTAGGCGCCGAGCGCGCCCAGCGTGTTGATCGGCTTGACGAGAAACGACGTGCCGTAGGTCGAGAGCGCCTTGGTACCCGTCTTGAGCGGCTCGCGCTTTTCCTCGAGGAGCGCCTTGAGCAGGGCCGAGTCGGCCACCTCGGTCTTCCGGGCGCCCGCCACGACCACGGCCTTGACGCGCTTGGCGCCGAGCACGGCTCCGATCCCGCCCCTGCCCGCCACGCCCTCGCGGTTCTTCCAGTACGTCGCCATGCAGGCGAACCGCACCAGTCGCTCCCCGGCGGGACCGATGGCCATGACGTCGGTGTCGGCGCCCTCGATGGCCTGGATGGCGTGCACCGTGTCGCGCGTCGTCTTGCCCCACAGCGGCGTCGCCGGCTTCACCTCGACCCCCGCCTCCCCCACCTTGAGATAGATGGGGTGGGGCGACTGGCCGGTGATGACGATGGCGTCGAAGCCGGTGCGCTTCATGGTGCAGGGCCAGCGCCCACCGAAGGTCGAGTCGAAGAAGAGGCCGGTCAGCGGCGACTTCGTGGCCACGCAGGCTCGGCTATTGCCCGGCACCGTGGTGTCGGTGACAGGGCCGACGGCGAAGATGACGGCATTGGCCGGCTCATAGGGGTCGGCGCCCGCGGGCACGTGGTCGAGGAGGAGCCGCGCGGCGAGCCCGTTGCCGCCGAGCACGGCGCGCGCCGTGTCCTCGCCGAGCGCTTCGACGCGGCTCGTGCCGCGCGTGAGGTCGACGAAGAGGATGCGTCCGCCATAGCCTTTCATGAGCGGTCATTGTACTCGCGAGGCGCGCTCGTGCTCAATACGCCGGTGGCGCGTAGACGTTCAGCGGGTGAGAGCGGCAACCGAGAGCAGCTCGAAGACGAGATTCGCGGCCAGCACGCCCGTGATGGCGCCGGGACCGTCGTAGGGCGGCGAGACCTCCACGAGGTCCGCGCCGGCGAGATTCAGGCTGCGTAGCCCGCGCACCAGCCCGAGCGCCTCGTAGGAGGTGAGCCCGCCGGCCTCGGGCGTGCCGGTCGCCGGGGCGTACGCGGGATCGACCGCGTCGATGTCGAACGAGCAATAGACCGGCCCGCCGGCCAGCCGTCCGAGGCGTTCGACCACCCACGCCACCCCCCGCTCCTTCACGTCCTCGATCCGGATCACCTCGAAGCGGTTCCTCGCGTGGAAGTCGAAGTCCTCGGGCCCGTAGAGGGGGCCGCGGATGCCCACCTGGATCGAGCGGGCGCCGTCGATGAGACCCTCCTCCGTGGCGCGCCGGAAGGTGCTCCCATGGTAATAGGGCAGCCCGAAGTAGCGGTCCCACGTGTCCGGGTGCGCGTCGAAGTGGACCAGACCCAGCCGTCCGTGCCGCCGCGCGAGGACGCGGAGAATGGCCAGCGTCACCGTGTGATCGCCGCCCACGCACAGGGGAATCGCTCCCGCGTCCACGGCGGGCTGGAGCGTCTGCTCGATGGCGGCGAACGTGGCCTCGATCGAGATGGGAACCGCATCGACATCGCCACAGTCCGCCACGCGCAGGCGGTCGAAGGGATGGACGCGGAGGGCCGAGTTCCACGGCCGGATGAGCGAGGACTGATCGCGGACGTGACGGGGTCCGAAGCGCGCGCCCGAGCGATAGGAGCAGCCGCCATCGAAGGGAATCCCATAGAGGGCGACGTCGAGTCCCGCCGGGGACGTCACATAGGGCAGCCGCATGAAAGTCGCCGGCTGGCCGAAGCGGGGAGACGAGAAGCCGTCTCGGGGCTGTGGGTGCTCGGGATTGCTCATGTGCGCGCGCGAGCCGAGCGCCGCTCAGTTGGCGCCGAGGGCGCGCAGGCCCTTCTTCGCGGCGTCTGCCAGCTCGGGCTCGACGGTCTTCCCGGCAAGGATCTTCTTGTAGACGATCACCGCCGAGTCGGACTGCTTGAGGGCGGTGAAGGACTGGCCGGCGCCCAGCAGCGCGCGGCGGCCCAACGCCGTGTCGGGCGCGACATAGGCGGCCGTCATGTACGACTCGACCGCCTGCTGATGACGCCCCGCCGCGCGTAACCCCTCACCCATTCGGTAGGCCGCCTCGGAGACCACCGCCGTATCCCCCGTGGCCATCGCGCGCTCGAGGAGCGGCCTCGCTTCGTCCCAGTTCCCCGCGACCAGGAGCACACGGGCGTTGCCGAGAAGAGCGGCGCCCTGGAAGGCGGGGTATTCGCGGTCCACGCGCTTGTAGAGGTCGAGGGCCGCGGCGCTATCCCCGCCCGCTTCGGAGGCGCGCCCGAGCAGGAGCAACGCTCGCGGCAGCTCGGGATCGGTCGGGGATGCGTCAATGAACTCCTGCAGCTTCGCCCGCGCCTCGGCGAGCGCGCCCGTCCGGTAGAGGGCCTCGGCATAGTCCAGCCGCGTGTCACGTCCCGTCTTGTAGCCGGGGTAGCGCCGGCTCAGGAGCTGGAAGGTCTCGTTCGTCAGCTGCCATTCCCCGGCGCGCGCCGCCGCCGTGGCCACGAGCGACAGGGCCGCCGGCGCGGCCTCGCTCGTCGGGAACTCATTGACCGCGCGCATCGCCAGCGCGCGCGCATCGGTCCATCTTCCTTCTCCGGCCGCCAGCGCCGCCCCAGCCGCGAGCACGTTGGGCGTGGTGGCAGGGTCGACCGGTCGCGCGAGCAGCGCCGGGGCGAAGCGCTTGAAATCGTCCGTCTTCCCCTGGTTCCACAGCACGGCGGCAAGACCGTACTCGGCGGCGGCCGCGACCGCGCCGGCCCCCGTGTCCCGCGCCTCGAGGAATTCGCGCTCGGCGTCCGCCCACTGCCCGCCGTCGAATGCGACGCGTCCGAGCCCCAGCGCGGCTCCTGCGCCCTCGCCCTGGGCCTGAGCGGCCTTGAACTCGCGCGCGGCCTCGGCCGCTTTGCCATCCCCCACGAGGACCACTCCGCGCGCGAGCCTCATCCGCCCGGCGTAGGGGGAGAGTGGCGCGCGACGGGCCAGCTCGGTCAGATCGCCGAGGGCACTCGCCGCGCGGCCGCCGCGGATGGCGAGGATGGAGCGGTTCAGCCGCGCGATGTCGGCGTACTCGCTGTCCGGGTAGCGCTCGACGAGTCCGTCGAGGAGGGCGCGGGCGCCCACGATGTCGCCGGAGCGCGCCGCGAGCTCCGCGGCCAGGAAGAGCGCGGCGGGCGCCCGCGGATCCTCGCGGTTGGTCGTGGCGAAGCGCGTCCAGGTCTCGCGCGCCACCTCGAGTCGCCCGCGGCGGAATTCCGCCCAGCCGAGTGCCTGCATCACCAACGGCGCCTGCGGTGAGGTCGGGAATTCACCGAGGAACCGGCTGTAGTCCGCCGCGGCCTCATCCCACGCGCGGCCCGCATAGGCGGCTTCGCCGCCCAGCGCCAGCGCCGCGGCGCGGAGCTCGGGTGTCAGCGGCTCCTTGAGGAGCGCGTCGACGCGCGTCCGGGCCAGCGCGATCTCCCGGCTTTCGAGATCCTGCTGCGCCAGCCGCAGCCCCGCGTACCAGCCGAGCGCGGGCGTCCCCGGTTGCGCCACGACGAGCTCGAAGCGGCTACGGGCCTCCGACATCTGTCCCGCGTCGCGTTCGACCTCCGCGCCCAGGAGCAGAACGTACGCGCGGGTGGCCGGCTCGAGGGTCCGGCCGAGTAAGTCCTGCTCGAGCGCCCGCGCGTCATCCGCCCGGCGCTTCTCGGTGGCCCAGCGATCGACGGCCAGGAGCACGGGAAGGCCGAGCGCGCCCGTCTTGTCGGCGGTGTCGAGCCTGCGCGCCTCGTCGAGGGCGGCCGCGTAGTCGTCGAGATCGAGGAGGGCCAAGGCGAGCCCGGCGCGCGCCCAGAGGATCTCGGGCATCTTCGGATAGGCCGACATCACTCCGCGGTAGGCCTGTACCGCCGCGAGCGGCTGGCCCGCCGCCCGGCTCCACCATGCCAGGCGCAGGAGCGCCGTGTCGATGAGGAGGCGCGGGCCACCGTCGGTGAAGACCTTGAGCCGCGCGACGGCGTCCTTGTACTCGCCGAGCCGCCCGAGCGTATCGCCGAGCCAGAAGGGCACTTCACCCGCGACAGGCGCGGGCAGCGTCAGGCGAAGGAGGCGGGTCCACGCCTCGCGCGCCTCCGCATCTCGTCCGAGAACGTACAGCGTCACCGCGCGCCCGTGTTGCGCCCAGAGCGCGAGGTCGGCGGGAGGGCCACTCTTGCTGAGCGCGTCGAACGTCGCGAGCGCCCGCGCCGGCTCGCCTGCCATCAGCGAGAGCCAGCCGTACTTGAGGGCCGCCGGAAAGCCCACGTCCGAGCGGGGATCGGCCTGGATCACCACGAGCATCGCCTGGGCGGCCGGCTCCGGCCGGCCGAGCCGGATCAGGGTCTCGCCCAGCCAGTAGCGCGCCTCTCGAAGCAGGGAGGCGTCGGTCGCACGCTTGACCGCGCCGTCGAGCGCTTCGCGCGCGTCCTCGTACTCGCCGCGCTGGAAGCGCGCGCGGCCGCACTCGACCAGCTCGGAGACGACGCCGAGGACGGTGCCGAGCGGGTTGCACGCGAGGAAGCGTGGCGGAGGCGCCGCCGCCAGGGGCAGGGCAAAGAGGTCGGTCTCCACCCGCGCCCGTGGCAGCGGAGGCACCGGCTGGGGCGAGGACGGCAAGAGCGCGGGCGAGCCCGAGAGCTCGGGCTTGTCGAGTGCCGGAGAGACCAGGGGAACCACCTGGGCCAGGTCGGGCGGCGGCAGCTTGAACGGCGGCTCGGCGGCGCGGACGCCTGTACCGGAAAGAAGCACGAGCAGGAGCGCGATCGAGAGGAGCGCCCGCGACGTCATCGCTTTTTCTCCGGTGTTGCCTTGGGCTTGAGGTTGACGGCAATGGCCGCCCGGCGCGTCTTGGCCCAGTTGGCCAGCGTCTTGTCCGGGCTCCCCGCCGCCACCTCTTCGTAGTACTTCGCGGCCTGGGTCCACTGCTTCTGGTCCTCGTGGGCGAGGCCGCTGCCGGCCAGCGCGCGAAAGCGCAGCGCGGGCTCGAGGCCGGGCGTGTCGGCCGCCGCCTGGAAAGCCGGGAGCGCCTGCGCGGGGCGGCGGAGCTTCATCTCGCTTTCACCGACGACGAGGAGCGCCTCGCCTCGCACGGTGTCCTCGGGACTCTTGGCGGCGGCGTGCCCGAGCGCGGACGCGTCCTTGAAGTTGCTCCTGCCGAATGCCGCCTGCGCCTGGTTCAGCGAGACGCGGGCGGTCAGAGGGTGATCCGGAAACTCTTTCCTGAGGCGCGCCCAGGCTGCCTCGGCATCCTTGGCCCGGTCGAGGCCGACGGCGATGGCGCCCGCGTCGTAGAGGCTATCGGGCGTCTGCGGCTTGAGAGCCATCAGCGCCGTGTATTCCTCCGCGAGCTCCTTCTTCTTGCCGGCTTTGATCTGGGTC
>JBKPBU010000279.1:0-3206 GCA_046727015.1 Candidatus Methylomirabilota bacterium
TCATTATCGAGTCCGTGGGCGGCCGCACTCTCGGCACCGCCCTCGCCGCCCTCGAGCGCGGCGGGGTGTGCGTCACGCTCGGAGTCTCGGCCGCCGCCGAGGTGACGTTCGACGCGCGCGCGTTCTTCGCCACCGGGCGCACCACGCTGTACGGCTTCTACCTCTTCACCGAGCTCGGCGCCGAGCCGGCCTCGGTCGGCCTGCGCCGGCTCGCCGAACTCGTGGACGCGGGGCAGCTCGCTCCCCACATCAGCCTGGAGCGGCCGTGGGCGGAGATCGGTCAGGTCTCGCAGGACCTGATGGCCCGCCGCTTCCCCGGCAAGGCCGTCCTGACGCTGGAGTAGTTGAGAACCCGACCCGACTTGCCAGCCACCGCCTCCGCTTCCGCTTCCGCCGCCCGGCTGTCGACGTTTGCCGCCCTGAAGGGGCGGAACTACTGCCTCTACTGGTTCGGGCTCGTCTTCTACGTCCTCGGGCACCGCGCGGAGTACATGACCTTCGCCTGGATCACGTGGGAGCTGAGCCGGGATCCGCTGACGCTCGGCTATCTCGGCCTGGCGCAGGGCGTGCCGCTGGTCCTCTTCCAGCTCTTCGGCGGCGTCCTCGCCGATCGCATGAACCGGCTGCGCCTCCTGCTGATGACGCAGGTCCTGACCTCCGTGACCCTGGCCGTCGCCTTCGGCATGACGGTCTCCGGGTCGATACGCGTGGAGCACCTGCTGGTGCTGGCCGCGCTGAGCAATACCTTCCGGGCCTTCGACGAGCCGAGCCGGATGGCGCTGATCCCGCAGCTCGTCGAGCGCGATCGCCTCCCGAACGCGATCGCGCTCGGCTCCATACCGTGGCAGGCCGGCCGCATGATCGGCCCGTCGATCACCGGCATCCTGATCGCGGCCTTTGGCGGCGCCATCGGCTTCGGGATGGCGGCCGCCGCCTCCTTCATCGCGCTGGCGCTCTACAGCCGGCTGCGCCTGCGCGCGGCCACGCGCGCCCACGATGGACAGCACGTCCTGCGACAGTTCATCGAGGGTCTCTCATTCGTCGCCAACAACTTCGTGTTCGCCGGACTCATCGGCCTGGCTCTCTTCAACAGCCTGTTCGCGATGTCCTACCTGACCCTGCTGCCGATCTTCGCCGACGCCTACTTCGGGGCCGGCTCGACGGGCTACGGACTGCTCAACGCCGCCCACGGCACCGGCGCGCTGATCGGCTCCCTCACCATCGCGACCATGGCCCATCTGATCCTGCGCCGCGGCACCGCGCTCCTGGTCGGGGCGGCCTCCCTCGGCGTGCTCCTGATCGTGTTCTCGAGATCTCCCGGGATGTGGCTCGCCCTGCCCGTGCTGGTGCTCGTCGGATTCTCCAACACCTTCTACCTGATGCAGGTCAGCACCTTCCTCCAGCAGAAGGTGCCCGATCACCTTCGCGGACGGGTGATGAGTCTCTACTCGCTCTGCTGGAACCTGCTGCCGTTGGGCGGCCTGCTCGCCGGCGCGCTGGCCGCGGCGGTGGACGCGCGCTTCGCCGTGCTCTTCGGCGGCGCCATGGTGGCCGCGAACGCGCTGCTGCTGCTCACGTCCAGACGGCTCCGCTCGATCGGCGCAGCCAGCCGAGAAGCCGCAAATGGTGTAGTCTGACCCGGCATCCCATCTCCTACCCAGGTCGGCGCGGGCGAACACGGCCCCGCCGGCCGCTGGAGGCGATACGAAGCGCAGCGACGATCGCATCCTGACCACGCACACCGGCAGTCTGCCGCGATCGCCGGCGCTTCGCGATCTCCTCGTGCGCCAGGACCGCGGGGAAGCCGTCGACGCCGCCGCCCTCGCCCGCGAGTCCGAAGCCGCCGTGCGTCACGTGATCCGGAAGCAGCTCGAGTCGGGCATCGACGTCGGCAACGACGGCGAGCAGCCGCGCGTCGGCTTTTCGACCTATCCGGCGAGGCGGATGCGCGGCTTCGGTGGCGAGAGCAAGCGGCGCCTCGCGCTGGATCTGATCGAGCATCCGGACTACGCCTCCCGCCTGTCCCGCCAGCGGGCCGGGGCCGCCCGCATCACCGACGCGCCGCAGGCGGTGGCCGAAGTGGCCTACACCGACCTCGGCGAAGCGGTGGCCGAGTGCGAGCTGTTCCATCGCTGTGCGAGCGCGGAGCGGAACCGCTTCGCCGAGCCCTTCATGACGGCGGCCTCGCCGGGCGTCATCGCCACCATCATGCTCGATGCCCACTACGGCTCGCACGAGCGCTACGTGCGCGCCCTCGCGCGGGAGATGCGGAAAGAATACGAGCTGATCGTGAGCCGGGGCTTCGTGCTCCAGCTCGACTGCCCGGACCTCGCCATGGAGCGCACGCGATTTTTCCAGGACGAGTCCCTCGACGGCTTCCTGGACGCCGTCGCGCTCCATGTGGACGCCATCAACGAGGCGGTGACGGCCATCCCGAAGGACCGCGTGCGCCTGCATCTGTGCTGGGGCAACTACGACGGGCCCCACACCCACGACGTGCCGCTCGAGCCGCTCCTGCCCATCGTCTACCGCGCGCGGGTCGGCGCGCTCTCACTGCCGCTGGCCAGCCCGCGCCACCAGCACGAATTGAAGGCCTTCCGCCGTCATCCCCTCCCCGACGGAATGCTCTTCCTGCCCGGCGTCATCGACTCGACGACCAACGTCGTGGAGCATCCGGAGGTGGTCGCGGACCGGATCGTCGCGGCCGCGGAGGCCGTGGGCGACCGGACCCGCATCCTCGCCGGCGTCGACTGCGGCTTCGGGACGTTTGCCGGCTCCCAGCTCGTCGAGGAGAGCGTGGTGTGGGCCAAGCTCAGAACGCTGCGCGAGGGCGCGGACCTCGCCACGAAGCGGCTATGGTGACGCGTCTCACCGCGGGCTTCGCCGCCCGGATCGACGGCATCGACATCACGCGGCCGGTGGACGAGCCGGCCTGGACGGACATCCGCGCGGCGTTCGAGGAGCATTCGGTCCTCGTCTTCCGCGGGCAGGCGCTGGACGACGACGCGCAGATCGCGTTCAGCCGGCGCTTCGGCGGGCTGGAGGTCACGCGCAGCATGAACCCGGCGGCGGGAACACCCTTCGCCCGCCAGTCGAACCTCGACATCAAGACGGGCGAGGTCATCCCGCCCGACGACCGGCGGATGGTGTACCAGCTCGCCAACATGCTCTGGCACAGCGACAGCTCCTTCAAAGAGGTGCCGTCG
>JBKPBU010000280.1:0-3303 GCA_046727015.1 Candidatus Methylomirabilota bacterium
GTGTCGCCGAGATCGCGCGGCCGCGGCACCGTGCCGTGCTCTCTCACGGGCGCGATCGCGGGCTACGGGAAGTGGTAGCGCGAGATGTGCACGTGGACGTTGTTCGCCGCTTCGGGCTTGAGCGTGATCTCGCTCGCGCCGGAGAACATCACGGCGTCCACCTTCTGCAGCCGCTGGACGAGGGGCGCCATCTCCGGCGCGACCATGGAGAGCGCCGCCATCCCGAGCGTGCCGCCGACTTCCACGGCCGGCACCATCAGGAGCGTGCCGCCGCCCGACCAGCCGAGCAAGCTGCGCGGGCCGTCGTTCACGGCCACCTCGGGCAGCCCGAAGAGCTGCTGGTAGGTCTTGGTCATGTCCTGGGGATCCCGACAGCCAATGACGAGTCGCTTGAACCGGACGGGAGAGTCAGCGGATGCCTCGCCGTGCGGCGGCGTCGCCAGCTCCACGAGCACGCTTCCGCAGGCGCTCGGGTCGAGGAAGGCGATGCGCCCGGCCAGCCCCTGCCGCGGGGTCTGGTCGAGCAGCGCCACGTTCTGGGCCTTGAGGGCGCCCAGGTCGGCGTCCACGTCCGGCGTCTCGAAGCAGACGTGGTGCAGCCCTTCGCCGTGCCGGGCAAGGAAGCGCGCCACCCCCGTGTCCGCTCTCGTGGGCTCGAGGAGCTCGATCTCGCTGTCGCCCGCCGCCAGGAGCGCGGCACGCACGCCCTGGTCGGCGATCTCGGCTTCTCTGGCGAGGGGAAGCCCCAGGGCGTCTCGCCAGAAGCGGCAGGCGCGCGCCAGGCTCTCGACTACGATGCCGACGTGATGGATCTTCTTGATCATGCGACGTACCAAGCTAGCCGAGCCCCGGGGGAATTTCAAGCGTTTTCCCCCCGGGCGCCGTTCAGGCGGGCGCGAAGAGCTTCTGGAATTGTTCCCAGGGCACCGGCGACACCGCGCCCAGGCGCGCGGCCTCGGCGACGTGGTCGGCCGTCTTCATGCCGACGAGCGCCGTGCCCACTCCGGGCGTTGAGCGCGCGAACTGCAGCGCCCGTTGGGCGTCGGTGCCGAGGCCGGGCAGGAATCGCGCGATCACCGGCGGGAGATTCTTCGCGAGCTGCCCCTGGTAGATCGATGCCGAGCTCATGACGTAGACGCCGAGCTGGCGCGCCGCCTCGAGCAGCGGGACCACCGCGCGGCCCGCGCCCTGGTTCGGCAGGGTGAAGGCTTCGGGCATGGCGAGGTTGTACGGCAGCTGGACCACGCGGAAGCGGTGCTCGGGTCCCCCGACCTCTTCGGCCAGCGCGACGAGATCCGGCAACGAGAGGAAATCGCGGGCGGCCTGCGGCTGGCGGAAGCCGCTCCAGGTCGACGTGCCGTAGAGCCCGATCCTCCGATCCCTCGCCGCGCTCTCAAGGAACTCGAAGGCCGCCCGGAGACGGCGCATGAAGGCCGGCCGCGACACCTCGCCCAGCTGGGTCTCGGGATTGTGCACATAGTAGATGTCGATGGTCGCGACGCCGAGGTTGACGCGGCTGCGCTCGATCTGGTCCTCCAGATAGCGCGGCGTCATGCAGTGGCTTCCCGCCACGACATCGCCGGATCGCAGCAGCCCCGGCGGCGCGGGCCCGTCGAAAGGAAGGAAGCCGCCCTTGGTCGCGACCACGACAGCCGCGCGCGCCACACTGCCCGCGCCCACGAGGCGGCCGAGCGCCCGGCCCACGGCGCGCTCGCTGCGCTGGCCGCGATAGTTGATGGCGGAGTCCACGACGTTGATCCCCGACACGATGGCGCGCTGGACGGCGGCCTCGTACAGGGTGTCGGTCGTGTCGTCGTCAGGGCCCAGGTAGGTCCCGATGCCAAGCGAGGAGATCGACAACCCGCGCCACTCGCGGAAGTGGCCGTTGGCCATCCCCGCGCCCTGGGCGGCGCGGTAGGCCGCGGTGCCCTCGGAGGTCGCCGACCCCTTGAGCATCCGCGAGGTCCGGCGTTACTTCGGCTCGAGCACGGCAAAGCGCAGGGCGCCCTCCGTGATGTGACCGTCGGCGGCCAGAACCTTGTAGCGGACCACGTAGGCGCCGGCGCGGAGCTTCCCGAGCGGGAGCACGATCCGGTCAGGCGTCTCGCCGTCCTCGGCCACCGCGGGCAGCGGCACGGGCCGCCCGTCGGCCGAGGCGAGGGTGACTCGGCTGAGACGCTTCTCGAGCTTGCTGTTGAAGCGGAGGTAGATGCGCGCGGGCGGCTCGCTGAGCTTCGCCCCCGCCGCGGGCTCGGACTCGAGGATGATGGCATGGGCCGCCGCGGTTGCCGGCCCGCCCGCGAGCAGCGCGGTGATGAGCGCCCACGCCCGCAGGCTCGCGCGCCGTCTGCGGATCATCCGCTCCAACTCCTAGCGCCAGTCGTCGAGCACGAGATCGTCCGCGTGCTCGTAGTCTTCCTGCTTGCCGCGCTTCATGCGAACCATGGTGAAGTCCGGGTGGTAGCCGCGCTCGAGGAGTGTTTGGTACGCGGTCCAGTAGTACGTATAGACGGGCGCCACCACGCGCTGGAGCTGGGCGGCGTGCGCCATCTCCTCGACGGCCGCGAGCAGGGCGTGCAGGTTCTCGGGCTTGCGCTGCCGGGAGTCCACCGCGAGGAACTTGACGTAGACGCTGCCGTGCGGAGCCTCGCTGACACCGGGCATGTGGACGATGGCGAAGCCGATGACCTCCCGCCCCTTTTCGAGCAGGAGGGTGTCGCCGAGCGCCAGCCCGTCGACGATCTCGATCTCCTTGCCGAGGTCCATCCCGCGCCAGATACCGTTGGTGATGCGCCGCACCCGGAGCATGGCGGCCTTCTTCCTGGCCTCCTCGAGCGACGAATAGCGCCGCACGCCCAAGCCGGGCCGGGGGGGTCGCGTGGCCTGGACGATCTCACGGCGGTCCATGGGCTTGGCGGCGACCACCACGAGTCCCTTGGGCTTGTAGCCGAATTTCTGGTACATGGTGATGTGCTTCGGGCTGTATGGATACGTCGAGACGCCCTCGAGCGTCGCCTTGTTTTCGGCGAAGAAGCCCTGGCAGGCCGTGAGCAGCTGCTGGCCGATGTCCTGGTTCTGGTAGTTGCTCAGCACGGCGATCGGTCCCACGAGCCCCATGGTGCCCCACATGACCGCGAGCGCCGCCCCGACGATCTTGCCGTCACCCTCCTCGGCGACGAAGCACCCCCACGGCTCCATGAGCCAGCGGTGATGGACGTACTGGGCTCCGCCGAATACCTGGCGCGGCCGCGTGCCCATCTGCCGCTCGAAGAAGTCGCCGAAGGCCTGCTCGATGACGTCGCG
>JBKPBU010000281.1:0-4745 GCA_046727015.1 Candidatus Methylomirabilota bacterium
ACGGGCATGGGCGCGGCGGGCAAGCGGACGCCGCAGATGTGGGCGATGTACATCACGACCTTCGTGTTCTGGATCGGCATCGGGCACGCCGGCACCCTGATCTCGGCGATCCTGTACCTGTTCCGGGCGAAATGGCGCACGTCCATCTACCGGGGCGCCGAGGCGATGACGGTCTTCGCCGTCATGACGGCGGGACTCTTTCCCCTGATCCACGCCGGCCGCATGTGGTTCGCGTACTGGCTGATGCCGTATCCGAACCAGCGTTACCTGTGGCCGAACTTCAAGTCGCCGCTGGTCTGGGACGTCTTTGCCATCTCGACCTACCTGACCATCAGCGTGGTCTTCTTCATCGTCGGTCTCGTGCCGGACGTGGCGGCGCTGCGGGATCAGTCGACCGGATTCAAGAAGAAGGTCTACACGGTGATCTCGCTCGGCTGGGAGGGGTCGGACTCGCAGTGGCGCCACTACCGCCGCGCGTACGGCCTCCTGGCCGCCCTCGCGACGCCGCTCGTGCTCTCGGTGCACAGCGTGGTGTCCTTCGACTTCGCCATGGCGCTGGTGCCGGGATGGCACTCGACTCTCTTCGCGCCGTTCTTCGTGGACGGGGCCATCTTCTCCGGCTTCGCGATGGTGCTGCTGCTGATGCTTCCCATGCGCTACCTCTTCAACTGGTACGCCTACATCGGAGACAAGCACCTGGACGCCATGGCCAAGCTGATCCTGGTCACGAGCCTCGTGCTGACCTACTTCTACGTCTGCGAGGCCTTCACCTCCTGGTACAGCGCCGAAGGGTACGAGCGCGCCTCGCTCTTCTACCGGGCCACGCGGCAGTACGCCTGGGCGTTCTGGCTCCAGTATTTCTGCAATAGCCTGGTGCCGCTCGTGCTGTTCTGGAAGAAGGCGCGCACCCACGTGATCACGCTGTACGTGGTCTCGCTCTTCGTGCTCGTCGGCATGTGGTTCGAGCGCTTCAACATCATCGTCCTCGGCCTGGGCTTCGACTTCTACCCGTACACCTGGGGCACGTACTACCCGACGGTGACCGACTCGACCATCATCGTGGGCTCGTTCGCGTGGTTCCTCCTGCTGTTCCTGGGGTTCATCCGGGTCATGCCGTCGCTGTCCATCGTGGAGGTGAAGGAGGTGCTGCCGCACCCCCTCAAGCACGCCCACGGGGGAGGGCACTAGCATGGCCAACGTGCTGGGCGTCTTCGCCCACGTCGACACGACCCTGGACGCGATCCGGAAGCTCCGCGAGAAGGGCTACTCGGACCTGACCGTGTACACCCCCGTGCCCATCGAAGAGATCGAGCAGGAGGTGGAGCGGGTGCGGCCGCTCAGCAAGGTCCGCCTCTTCACGCTCACGGGCGCGTTGACGGGGACGAGCCTGGGCTTCTTCCTGACCATCTGGTCCTCCGTCCAGTGGAGCCTGGTGACGGGCGGCAAGGACCCGGTCTCGTATCCGCCCTTCGTCATCATCGCCTTCGAGCTCACGATCCTCCTCGGCGGGCTCGCCTCCGCGCTCGCCATCCTGGTCCTTGGACGCTTGCCGAGGCTCAAGCCCTCGGTGACCTACGATCCCCGCTTCACCCTGGATCGCTTCGGGGTGGCCGTGAGCTGCCCGCCCGAGACGGTGGCGGCCGTCGGCTCGCTGCTGACCGCGTCGGGCGCGGAGGAGGTGAGGCGATGATGAAGTACGTCTTCGTCCTCGTGCTCCTGGGCGTGGGCGCGGTCGCGGCCGTGCAGGGCGGGGTCATCGTGTACCGATGGACCCACGACATGATCAAGACCCAGCGCGTGATGCCGGGCGAGATGAACTTCGCCATGGCGCCGGGCAGCCTGCCGCGCTCGGGCAGCCAGCTCTACTACTCGAAGGAGCAGCGCGAGGTGGCGGCCTTGCGGAAGAACCCGGTGCCCGCCACCGCCGAGTCCATCAAGAAGGGCGGGGATCTCTACGTCATCTACTGCACCCCCTGCCATGGGGCCTCGGGCAAGGGCAACGGTCTGGTGGCGGCCAAGTTCGTGACGCCCGCGGATCTGACCAACCCGGAGCTGCAGAAGGCGCGTACCGACGGCTACTGGCAGAGCTATCTCTCGGTAGGGGGAGCCGTCATGCCGTCCTACAGCGAGTCCCTGTCCGCCGAGGAGCGCTGGCACGTGATCAACTACGTCAGGACGCTGGCCGCGAAATGAACGCGATCGCCGTCCTCTGGATCCTCGCCGCCGCCGGCGCCGGAGCCTTCCTGATCGGCGTCCTCCAGCCCGACCCGAGGGCGACCTGGGGTATCTACCTCGTGAACATGATCTTCTGGTCGTGCCTCGCCATCACGGGCCCCGCCCTGGCGGGGGCGATCCAGATCACGGAGGGCCGGTGGTCGCCGTCGGTCAAGCGCATCGCGCTGACGACGGCGGGGTTCCTGCCGGTTTCGTTCATCGGCTTCGTGATCCTCTTCTTCGGCCGGGCGACGCTCTACCCGTGGGTGACGAAGCCCCTCGAGAACAAGGCCGAATGGCTCAACGTTCCCTTCATGTCGCTCCGGATCCTCGTGGGCACGGCCCTGCTGTACTGGATTGCCCTCACCTTCGCCAAAGCCGTGTTCGCCCAGGACGCCGCCCTTGCCGACACGCCCGAGGCGGTCGCGAGGCGGAACAAGCTGGCCACCATCCTCCTGCTGCTTTTCGTGGTCGTGGTGTCACTCTGGGCCTTCGACCTCGTGATGACGCTCGACCCGATCTGGTACAGCGGCCTCTTCGGCGGCTACTACGTGGTCAAGGCGCTGTACACGGGCTTCGGGCTCGTGACCTTCCTGACCATACGGGCCAACGCGCGCGGCATCACGAATGTCGCGCCCTCGGGCATCCAGGACATGGCCAAGCTGACCTTCGCCATGTCCGTCATGTGGATGTACTTCTTCTTCTCGCAATACCTCGTGATCTGGTACGGCAACGTGCCGATCGAGACGCGCTTCTTCGTCGCGCGCTTCTTCAACCCCCCGTGGGGGGTGGTCGCCTGGCTCGTCTTCATCGTCGGATGGCTGATCCCGTTCTCGTACCTGCTCAAGCGACTCACGGGCCGGCCCCCCACGCGCCACAAGGTCTTCACGGTCATCCTCTTCTTCGGCTGGATCGCGATCTTCGTCGAGCACGTGCTGGTGGTCTTCCCGTCGCTCGACAGGAACATCGGCTTCCCGCTGGGGATCAAGGAGATCCTGATCACGGCCGGCTTCTTCGCCCTCTTCGCGCTCAGCCGCCGCCGGTTCATCGCGAAGTACCAGCCGGTCCTTCGTCAGCTCACCTAGGGCGTCAGCTCACCTAGGGCGCCGGCCCACGCAGGTCCCGCGCCTGCCCCGGCGGTCGCCGGGCCTCTTCCCGGTAGTCCCGCGGTACAATGCCTTCGTGATCTCTGTCGAGGAGGCCCTCGAGCGCATTGTGGCCCGCGTGGACGTGCTCGGTGACGAGCAGGTGCCGCTGACGGGCGCGCTCCACCGCGTCCTCGCCGAGAGCGTGGTCTCGAGCCTCGACGTCCCGCCGTGGCCCAACTCCTCCATGGACGGCTACGCGCTCCAGAGCGCCGACACGCGGCGCGCCTCGGCGCCGGCGCCCGTGCGGCTTGCCGTCTCGGGACGGGTGGCCGCGGGACACGTCGCCGAGCGCGCGCTCGGCTCGGGCGAAGCCTTCCGGATCTTTACGGGCGGGCCATTGCCGGAAGGCGCGGACAGCGTCATTCCCCAGGAAGACGTGATCGTGGACGGAGGAGTGATCGTCGTTTCACGCCCGGTCAATGCGGGCGACTTCGTCCGTCCGAGAGGCGAGGACATGCGTGCGGGCGAGGGCGTGCTCGAACGCGGGCGGCTCCTCGGCCCCGCCGAGCTGGGCCTTCTTGCCGCGCTCGCCCGCGCCCAGGTGCGTGTGCTCCGCCGGCCGCGAGTCGGCGTCCTGTCCACGGGAGACGAAATCGTGGACCTGGGCGGGCACCCGGGACCCGGGCAGATCCCGAACTCGAATACGTATTCGCTGATGGCGCAGGTCGAGGAGGCCGGCGGAGACCCCGTGTCGCTGGGGGTGGCGCCGGACAGGCTGGACGAGATCGAGGCGCGCCTCCGGTGGGGCCTCGACTGCGATCTCCTGATCTCCTCGGCGGGCGTCTCGGTGGGCGAGCACGACTTCGTCAAGGCCGCGCTCGAGCGTCTCGGCGCGGAGCAGCACCTGTGGCTTGTGGACATGCGGCCAGGCAAGCCGATCGCCTTCGCGACCATTCCCTCCTCGGGAAAACGCGCGCTGCCCGTCTTCGCGCTGCCGGGCAATCCGGTCTCGGCCATGGTCACCTTCGAGCTCTTCGTGCGCCCGGCGCTCCTGAGACTCGGCGGTCACCCGCGGCTCCAGCGTCCGGTCGTCGAGGCGCACGCGGATGCTCGCATCCCGAATCGGGACAGGCGCCGCGGCTATCTGCGCGTGACGCTGTCGGTCGGCGGGGACGGCGGCTATCGCGCGCGGCTCACGGGTGGCCAGGGCTCGGGCATCCTGCGCTCGATGGTGGCCGCCGACGGCCTCGCGATCGTCCCGGGCGGCTCGACCATCGAAGCGGGCGCGACAGTGCCCGTGATCCTCCTCCGCGACGTCCGCTAGCCCACTTCCTTCAATTCACGGAGAATCAGAGGACACCATCCGAGCGAGGTCCAAGCTCTGCATGTCATCTGTCTCGTCCGTGCCGTTGGCGGAGAGGGGAGGGCGGGGCTGGGGGGTGC
>JBKPBU010000282.1:0-13951 GCA_046727015.1 Candidatus Methylomirabilota bacterium
TCCAGTGCTTCGGCCCTATCGTTCGCGAGCAGCCGCTGATAGTAGCTGACGTCACCCGCAAGGGCTGGTTCGTCGGTCATGAAGACGGTGATGAAGCCGAGCGCCGGGATGTGCTTGCCCAGTACCACGAGACACACCGTGAGGGGCGTCCCGAGCACGAGACCGATGGGGCCCCAGAGCCAGGTCCAGAAGGCGACGGCGACGAGGAGGGCTGCCGATGAGACGCCAATGGTCTGCCCATACAGCAGCGGCTCCACGAACATGTAGGTCACCATCTCCACCACGAAGAAGAGGGCGACGGTACCGAGCGGGCGATGCCATCCGTCGAAGACCGCGAGGCTCAACACGATGGGGCCTACCGCGGCCATCGGTGGCCCCACATACGGAAGGAAGCGGAGAAGGAAGGCCAGAAAACCCCACATGACCGCGTAGGGAACACCGATGACGAACAGGCCCGTGCTGACGGCAACTCCGTATGTCACATTGATCATGGTCTGCACGACGAGGTAACGGCTGATGCGGTCGTTCGCCTCGTCCAATGCCCGCGTCACGTTGGCAAGCCTGCCCTCGCCCGTGAGCCGGATGAACCGGTTTCGTATCTCGTGCCGCTCGAGGAGCATGAAGATCACCAGGACGATCACGAAGCCGGCCGCGCTCAAGGCTTCCAGGATCCTGGGAAGCTGCCAGATTCCGCTCGTCTCGGGCTTCACGACGACGGGCAGTGGCTTGCTCTCTCCCTTGGGCGTGGCTTCCTTTTGCAGCTCGCCCATCACCTCCTTGGCGGTCGACTGCACCTCGGCGAGGACGCCGCCCCGCCCCGCCCCCCGGAATTCCGCGACCTTCCGCATGATGTTGCCGCGGTACTGCGGCAGCTCCGAGCCGAGCGCGGTGACTTGCTGGACGATGACCCACCCGGCCCCGCCGAGAACGGAAAACACCAAGCCTACGACGAGAGTCACCGCGATGGCCTTCCCGGCCCGCACCCGCCCGAGGCCCGCCCGCTCGAGCGCGCTTACGATGGGGCCCAGCAGGACCGTGAAGAGCCACGCGAGGGCGATGGGGATGATCACGCCCTGCCCCCAATAGAGCACGGCCACGACCGGCAGGATGGCCGCGCCCACGAGGTAAGGGCGCAACTCGCGCAGGGTATCGTGGGCGCCCGAGGGCCCGCGGGCGGACGCCTCGTCGGCCGGCGCTCCCCGGGTCTTTCGAGTGCTGCGCATACCCAACATCGACGACCTGCTTCCTACTTGGTCTTCACTTGCTTCGCGTACTCGAACTTGGGCAGCGCCTTGACGGCGGCCTTCGTGGCGCCGGGGAGAACGAACTTGCCGTCCTGAAGCTGAATCTGCTGAACGGGGATGGCCACGTCGTGTCGTCCCACGCCCGCGAAACCGCCCGCACCAATGATCACGAAGGATAGCTCGCCGGTGGGGGCGACGATGAGATCATCTATCTTCCCGACTTTCTCGTTGTTCTCGTTGAAGACGGTCTTGCCGAGGATCTGCTTCTTCGAGCTCCAGCCAGAGGCCACGATCTTGACCTCCTCCACGGATACGCCGAGCCGGGTTGAGCCGGCCACCTGAGCCATTGCGTAGTCGCCCGGCATGAAAGCCAGCGTGCACGAAACCAGCAGTACGCTCACCATCTTCATGAATGTCTCCTCCGCTTGAGGTCGACCATCACTGCGACTGCGGCGCCGATGGAAAAGGCGTCGCTTTACCGAGTAGTTATTACCCCCGAGGCTGGCCTTGAGGGTCCATCTCTGCTCTAGTCATCGGTGTAGCAAGAGGCGTGCCTCTCAGCGCGGATCAGGCATACGGCTTGCTTTCACAAAGGTGACAAATCCAGCGACAGGAGGAGAGTCCATGCCCAAGTCAAAGACGCGCGCCGAGGAGAAGGATGCGATCACGCTGCTCAAGGAGGACCACAACAAAATCCGCGGGCTCCTCGGCGAGCTCGAGGAGACCTCGACCAGAGCGGTGGACAAGCGCGAAGAGCTCCTGCAAACGATCGAGCGGGAGCTCAAGATTCACGCAAAGATCGAAGAGCAGATCTTTTATCCGGCCTTTCGAGAGGCCGCCGAGAAGCAAGACGACAAGAAGCGGTACTACGAGGCCCTCGAGGAGCATCATGTCGTCGATACGGTCCTCGCCGAGCTGAAGGAAGCCGCGCCGACCTCCCACGAATTCGCCGCCAAGGCCAAGGTGTTGAAGGACCTGGTCGAGCATCATGCGGAAGAGGAAGAGACGGAGATGTTTCCGCGCGCGCGAAAGCTCATGGGCCGTCAAGAGCTGCGGGAGCTGCAGGACCGGCTCGCCGAGGCAAAGACTTCGCTGACTGAAGGCGTCCTCACGAAGCTGGTGGAGCTGGTTCGCCCTTCCTGAGAAGCGCGCTCCGAGATGAGTCCTTCCAGGGAGAAATCCAGGCGGCGCAGCCGCGCGTCCGGCCACGATGGCCCCCGGCCCACACCGGAGGCCGGCGAAATACCCGGCGAGGCCCACAGCCACAATCCTTTTGTCAGGTACTTGCGCGTCCTGGGCCCCGGGCTCGTGACCGGGGCTTCGGACGATGATCCGAGCGGAATCGCGACCTACGCGGTGGCGGGAGCCTCCGTGGGAACGTCCTTGCTCTGGACGGCGGGAGCGACGTTTCCACTGATGGCCGCCATCCAGCTCGTCTGTGCGCGCATCGGACTGGTATCGGGCCGGGGCCTGGTCGCGGCCGTGCGAAACCACTATCCACGATCGTTTCTCTACGTCGCCTGTCTGCTCCTGCTCGTCGCGAACACGTTCAACATTGCCGCGGATCTATCCGGCATGGCGGATGCTGTGGAGATGCTCACCGGGATCCCGTCGCGCCTCTCGATCCCCGCCCTCGGTGTCTCCATCCTCGTCACCACCGTGTGGATCGAGTATCAATCGTTCGCGAAATATCTGAAATGGCTGACCCTCGTTCTCTTTGCCTACATCTTCGCGGCATTCCTGGCCAAGCCCCACTGGGGGGAGGTCATTCGCGCGACGGTGGTGCCAACCGTGACCTGGGATCGCACCTGGCTCATGACCTTCGTCGGCATCCTGGGCACGACGATCTCGCCCTATCTCTTCTTCTGGCAAGCATCGCAGGAAGTCGAGGAGGAGAGAGCGAAGGGTCACACGACCGTAAAACAGCGCGAAGGAGCAGCGGTCCATGAGCTCTCGGACGCGCAGGCCGACGTGGGTATCGGAATGCTGTTTTCCAACCTCGTGATGTATTTCATCATCCTCACCACGGCCTCGACGCTCTACCGCAGCGGCCTGCATGACATCGAGACCTCCCGCCAGGCGGCGGAGGCGCTGAAGCCACTCGCGGGTGCCGGCGCTTACCTCCTCTTCACGATCGGGATCCTGGGCACCGGCCTTCTCGCGATCCCGGTCCTCATGGGATCGGCCTCCTACGCCGTCTCGGAGCTGTTCCGGTTCCGGGCCGGACTGGATCGCCGGTTCTCGGAGGCCCCGCGCTTTTATTTGATCATGGCCGTGGCATTGGGCGGCGGCATGGCGCTCGATCTTCTCCACCTCAGCCCGATGCGCATGCTCTTCTTCTCGGCGGTCCTGAACGGCTTGCTCGCTCCGCCGCTGATGGTGCTCGTGATGCTCGTGGGCAACAATCGCAGCATCATGGGGGAGCATGTCAACGGGGTATGGCTCAACCTGTTCGGCTGGACCGCGACCGCCCTCATGACCGCCGCGGCAGGCGCTTACCTCGTGACGCTGCTTCTATAGCCGGGATCCGGTCTTTGGGTCGGGACCTGCGTCTTCCCCTTGAGGCTCAGCAGGGCAACCACCTCGGCCAGCTGGCCGAGCTCCGCGGGCTTGGCGATATGGTACTGGAAGCCGGCGCGCAGGGCGTTGAGCCGGTCTTCCCGAGTGGTGCATCCGGTGAACGCCGCCGCCGGGGTGCTGCCGCCGTCCAGGGAGGGCAGGCTCCTGACCTGGCGAATGAGCCAATAGCCGTCGTGGTCGGGCATGGCCAGGCTGCTCACGAGCACGTCCGGCCTTTCGCGCTTGAGCACGATCAGGCCCTTGGTCGCGGAATCGACGGCGATCACGCGGGCCCCGCATAAACCCAGGGCCTCGACCACCACCTCTCGGACGTGCGGTACGTCCTCCACGACCAGCACGCACACACCGTCCAGTCGAGGACTCCCGTCCCAGAAACTCATCCCTTCGCCTCCGGGGATTCCCCGCTCCTCAGACCTTTACCAGGCTGACGTTGCTGTCGGCCAGCCAGCCGGAAACCCTGGCCCAGTGAGCCGGCTCCCGTCGCTCCCACGACACGACGGCCTGGATTGGGACCACGACGTACGGGGGCTTGTTGCGGATCACAGCTTCGACGAGACGCGCGAGATCGGTCTTGGAGGTCTGGAGATCGTTCAGCAGGTCAGCGGCAATCAGGGCGGATTCCCCGGCGGTCATCGAAGTGTTCTCCTTTCAACGTTGGATTGCCTGGTGCCATGCAGCGGCGGATGGCTGAACGCAAACGAAATGCCGACACGACTCCTTGGGTCCCCACCCCGATGAGACTCTACCGGTAGTGGTTTCATGACCTTCGCTTTTCTGACTGCCCGGTAATCTGGTGAGTGATCGGGTAGAAATAACCGAGTCGTATTTTCCGGATCAGTGACGGGAACGCCGCTTTGAAGGGTGGCGCCCGCAGAATCAGGAGCCACTACTTGCAAGTGATAAGGTGATCCCATGAGAAGGCGACGGCTCGTCCCGCTCTTCGCCGCGCTATTGGTGGGTGTGCTCGCCACGGCGGGAACGACCAGGGGCGTGGAGGTCAATGACGATTCCCGACTGGGCGCGGGGCTTCCCCGGGCGCCCCGGCGCGACGGCAGGTTTCAGAATCTCGACCCCGACTTCCGGCGGGCCTCGGGCTGGACCCGTCTCAGGTTCTATCTCCTCGGTTTCTCGGCGCTGGTGTCCGGCGAGCGTCATTTTGCCCCCCTGCCGGCTGCGGTGCCCGACGTCACCGCTCTCCGGAACAATCACAGCGCTCCCACCGTCACCTGGATCGGACACTCCACCCTCCTCGTGCAGCTCAACGGCGTCAATCTGCTCACCGATCCCATCTGGAGCCGGCGCCTGGGGCCTCTCTCGGGAACGGTCGGTGTCCGACGCTTCACGCCGCCCGGCATCGCGTTCGAGGATCTTCCGCCGATCGACGCAGTCGTCATCTCGCACGACCACTACGATCACCTCGATGAGCCGACGGTGCGGCGGCTTGCCAAAATTTTCAATCCCCGCTTCGTGGTGCCGCTCGGCATCAAGGCGTGGCTCGGCGACCGCGGGATCACGAATGTCATCGAGCTGGATTGGGGCGAATCGGTCAGCGTGAAGGGAGTCCACATCGTGTGCGCGCCCTCCCAGCATGGGTCGGGGCGCTCGCTCGCCGACGGCGGGCGGCGTCTCTGGGCATCCTGGGCAATCATCGGATCGAAGCGCTTCTACTTCGGCGGCGACAGCGGTTATGCATCACACTTCGAGCTGATCGGCCAGGCGCTCGGGCCATTCGACCTCGCCGCGTTGCCCATCGGCTCCTACACGCCGCGGATCATCGCCAAGCCCGTCCACATGTCTCCGGAGGAAGCATTGCAGGCGTGGAGGGATCTCCGGGCCACCGACTTCATCGGCATCCATTGGGGAACGTTCAAGTTGGCGCGCGAGCCGTACGACGAGCCGCCTCGGCGCATCGCCGCCGAAGTCGCGCGCCTCGAGCTCGACCCGGCCAAGATCTGGCTCCCGAAGCCGGGGGAGACGCTCAACTGGTGAGCGCGGCGAGGGCGCACCGCGCCGGCGACATGACCCTCTGGCTCATCGGCGGCTTCAAGCTGGTCAAGGGCCTGCTGCTGCTCGCCGTCGCCTTCGAAGCCCTGCACCTGCTCCATAAGGACCTGGCCGACGTCTCGGTCCGCTGGGTCGCCCACCTCCATCTGGACACGGACAATCGCTATGTCGACCGGGCACTCGGCAAGCTCCTGTCCCTCGACGACCGAAGGCTGAAGGCGATCAGCGCGGGCACGTTCTTCTATTCAGCCCTGTTGCTGACCGAAGGGATCGGCCTCCTGCTCCGGCGCCGCTGGGCCGAGTACTTCACGGTCATCGTCACGGGCTCGTTCATTCCGCTGGAGCTCTACGAGCTGTCCAGACACGTCAGCAGGACGCGACTCATCTTCGTCGCCATCAATGTCGCCGTCGTCTGGTACCTGATTGTCGTGTTGCGGCGCGGCGGCCGAGAAAAGGGCTAGTCAGGAGCTCGGCTGCTTGCTCGCGTCCTGGTGGCGGCGCTGAATCGACGCGATGACACCGGAGAGATGGTTGGGATCCACCGGTTTCACCAGGTGAGTGTCGAAGCCCGCTTCGACCGACTTCCGGCGATCCGCAGCCTGGCCGTATCCACTGAGCGCGATCAGCCCCACTCCAGCGCGCAGACCGGCGCGCAGCTGGCGGGCCACCTCGTATCCATCCATTCCCGGCAACCCCAGATCGATCACGACCATGTCGGGATCCGTCGCCTTGGCCATCTCGATGCCGCTCGGCCCATCGGCAGCTCCATGGACGTCGTGACCCGCGAGGCTGAGCAGCATCTGCAGCATCTCGCGCGCGTCTTCGTTGTCCTCGACGAGGAGGATACGACAGCGGCCGGACTCGGCCGCGCCGGCCGCGATCCCCTCCTCGTCCGAGCCGGGGGGCGCGCTCCGGGGGAAACGCACCGTGAACCGGCTGCCCCGTCCTTCTCCCTCGCTCGCCGCCTCCACGCTTCCGCCGTGGAGCTCGACCAGGTGTCGGGCCAATGACAGCCCGATGCCCAGACCGCCCTCCCCGCCGTCCGGCGTCCGGTTTCCCTGGAAGAAGAGGTCAAAGGCGCGAGCGAGCGCCTCCTTCGACATGCCCACGCCGGTGTCCACGATTTCGAAGACGCTCTCGTCACTCGCGGGCTGCACCCGGATGTCGATCTGCCCGCCCACCGGGGTGTATTTGAGCGCATTGCCGATCAGGTTCACGAGGATCTGGTCGATTCGCACGGGGTCGGCCTCGATCCACGTCGCCTCGCACTCCATGCTGATCGCGTGGCGGCTGGTTCGCTCGGTGCCCTCGAGGGTCTTCACGCACCGCTCGACGCTCTCGGCAAGATTGACGTGCGAGCGGGTGAGGCTGATCTTTCCCGTGGTGATCCGGGCCACGTCGAGCAGATCATCGACCAGGTGCGTCAGGTTCCCCAGCTGCCGTCTGATGACTCCACGAGCACGGTCAGCGGGGTCTCCTCCCACCCGCTCCAGGACGCCGATGGCCGAGGTGATGGCGCCCAGAGGATTCCGCAGCTCGTGCGCGAGCATGGCGACGAACTGCTCCCTTCGGAGGTCGCGCTGCTGGATCTCTCCGTAGAGGAGACAGTTGTCGATGGCGATCGCCGCGCGCCCGCACAGATCCTCCACTACCATCGCCTTGGCCCGGTCATAGGAATCGCTCGAGTCTTCGACCGCCACCGCGAGGACACCGAGTGTCGTTCCCCGGGCGAGGAGGGGGCAGGCCAGGCCGCGTATGGCCTGTGCCGTCCCCGGGGCCTCCTCCACCATCTGCGTTCCCAGGGAGCGCACCGCGCGATCCATGCTGTCGGCCAGCATCCCCTGCACCTTCGACGGCTCGCTCCGGATCTCTCCGTGACGTGTCTTGACGATCTCTCCTCCGGCCACCGAGAGCCGAAGCACCGCGAAGGAGGCGAGCTCGGGCACCACGAGGTTCAGGATCGTGTTCGCCGTCGTCTCCAGATCGAGCGATCGGACCAGGCTCTTGCCGGCCTCGGCGAGGAAGGCCGTCCGGCGCCCTGCCGCCTCGGCGGCCGCTCGCCGCGCCCGCTCCTCGGCGAGGGCCACGCGCTCCTCGGCCTGCCGCTTCAGCTGCTCCGTCATCTTGAAGAGCTCGACGAAGACCTTGACCTTCGTCCGCAGGACTTCGGGCACCACCGGCGTCAAGATATAGTCCACCGCACCCAGGGAGTAGCCCTGGAGGGCATGGGTGTCGTCGCTTCCGGCGGTCATGAAGATGATCGGGATGTGCTGGAGCTTCGGGCGCTGGCGGATGAGGGCCGCCGTCTCGAAGCCATCCATGTCCGGCATGTTCACGTCGAGCAGGATCACCGCGAATTCCCGCTCGAGCAGCTGGCGCAGCGCATCCTTGCCCGATGAGACGCACACGACGTTCTCGCCGAAGTCCGCGAACAAGGCCTCCATCGCGATGAGCTTCGACGCCCGATCGTCGACGATCAAGATACTCGCTCGATCCTGCCCGGCCGGCATGGGCGGCGCCATGCCGACGCCCTACCTCAGGACCCAGTCGCGCAGCTTCGCCACCAGCACCTCGGGATCGACCGGCTTGGACAGGTAGTCGGACGCGCCTGCCTCGATGCACTTCTCGCGGTCGCCCTTCATCGCCTTGGCGGTGACCGCGATGATCGGGAGGCTCTTGAATTTCGATTTCCCCCGGATGGCCTGGGTCGTCTCGAAGCCGTCCATTTCGGGCATCATCACGTCCATGAGCACGATCTCGATGTCCTGGTGTTTCTCCAGGAGATCGACGGCATCACGGCCGGTCTCCGCCGATACGATGCGCATGTTCTGCCGCTCCAGGATGCTCGTCAGCGCGAAGATATTCCGGATGTCGTCGTCGACGATGAGCACCTTGCGTCCGGCGAGAGCCTGGCTGCCGTGATGAAGGCCCTCGAGAATATGCCGCTGCCGCTCCGAGGCGGCTCCCACCGGCTGGTGAAGCCTGAGCGTGCACTGGTCCACCAGGCGCTCGAGGGACGTCACGGCTATCACGGGCACGTCGCTTCCGGACGACTTCACGGTGGCTTCGACCGCCTCCTTCAGCTCCTGAGTGCCGTAGACGATGAGAGAGACATCGCGTCGGAGGCCGTCGCGACCCTCCCCAAAGACATCCAGCGTGCCCTCTTCGGGCGGGGCGCCCACCACCAGGCAGTCCACCTGCCCCGCGCGCAGCCAGTCGGCCGCCCCGGCTAGGCCCGGTACGACGATGAGATTGATGCCTTCCGAGGCGAGCAGCGAGCGGAGCTCCTCCCGTGCGGGCTCATCCGGGTGAACGAGGACGAGGTCCTTCCGCGGCCGCTCGAGGTACTGCCGCAGTCCCTCGATCGCTTCAACCAATACTTCCCGGGTCCGGATGGGCTTGGCGAGCACCGAGAGCGCGCCGAGCGCCCGGCATCGCCCGAGGTCCTCGCCGGTGGTGATGACCTTGACGGGGATGTGCCGGGTGTCGAAATCACTCTTGAGCCGCTCCAGCACCCGCCAGCCGTCGATGTCCGGCAGCGAGATGTCGAGGGTGATGGCCGACGGCCGGTACTGCCGCGCCAGACTCAGTGCGGCGGCTCCGAAGGCGGTCACGAGCGTCTTGAAGCCGGCGTCGTGGGCGACGTCGGCCAGAAGGTTCGCGAACGCCAGATCGTTCTCCACGATGAGCAGGGTTCGATCCCCGGGGTTTATCGCGTCACGGTCGTCGCCGGTCTCGTTCACCGTGACCCGCTGGGCCTCTTCCTCACGTGACTCCTCGCGCGGGGGCTGAACGGCCGGCCAGGTCGCCGTATCGGTGAGCACCGGAGCGAAGTGCCGGGTCGGGGTGTGCATGGAATAGGTCTGCGGCAGGTAGAGGGTGAAGACGCTGCCCCGACCCGGAGCGCTCGTCAGATGTATCTCGCCGCCCAGCAACCGGGCGATCTCGCGGCTGATGGCAAGGCCGAGACCCGTCCCGCCGTACTTCCGGCTGGTGCTGCCATCGGCCTGCTGGAACGCCTCGAAGATGATCTGCTGCTTGTCGCTCGGTATCCCGATCCCCGTGTCCGACACCACGAAGGCGAGCACGGTATCGGCATCGCGAAGGTGCTCGGCATACGAGTCGCCGGCCGCGCGCATGATGGTCAGCGACACGTGGCCCTGGCGGGTGAATTTGAAGGCGTTGGACAGCAGGTTCTTGATCACCTGCTGCAGGCGCTTCGCGTCGGTGAGCATCGCCCTCGGCAGGTCGGGGTCGACGTGGACCATGAACTCCAGGCTCTTCGACTCGGCGACGTGACGGAACGTCCGCTCCACGTAGCTGTGCAGGTCGGCCAGGCGAAGCTCGCTCAGGTCCACCGCCACCGTCCCCGACTCGATCTTCGAGAGATCCAGGATGTCGTTGATGAGCATGAGGAGGTCGGTTCCGGAGGAGTGGATCGTCTTCGCGAACTCGGTCTGCTTGTTGGAAAGATTCCCGTCCGGGTTCTTGGACAGCTGATCGGAGAGAATGAGCAGGCTGTTGAGCGGCGTCCGGAGCTCGTGAGACATGTTCGCGAGGAACTCGGACTTGTACTTCGAGGTGAGCGCGAGCTGCTCGGCCTTCTCCTCCAGCGCCTTCCGGGCCTGCTCCACCTCCTGGTTCTTGCGCTCGACCTCCACGTTCTGGTGGGCGAGGAGGCGGGCCTTCTCCTGTAGCTCCTGGTTCGTGTTCTGCAGCTCTTCCTGCCGGCTCTGCAGCTCCGAGGCCAGCGACTGGGACTGCGTGAGCAGGCCCTCCGTCCGCATGTTCGCCTCGATGGTGTTGATCACGATCCCGATGCTCTCCGTCAGCTGGTCGAGCAGCGCGTGATCGCTGGCACTGAAGCGCTCGAACGAGGCCAGCTCCAGGACGGCCTTGACCTGGCCCTCGAAGAGGATCGGCAGCACGATGATGTTCACCGGGTCCGCATGGCCCAGCCCCGACGAAATGCGGATGTAGTCGGGCGGCACGTTGCTGAGCATGATCTTCTGCCGCTCGAGGGCACACTGGCCCACGAGACCCTCGCCCAGGTAGAACTCGTCGGCCACCGCCCCGGAGCGCTCGTGGGCGTAGCTGGCGAGCAGCGTCAGCTTGGCCGGATCCGCGGCCGCCTGGAGCATGTAGAAGACGCCGTGCTGGGCCTTCACCACGGGGGCCAGCTCCGACAGGATGAGCTTGGCCACCGTGAGGAGATCCTTCTGGCCCTGGAGCATGCGGCTGAACTTGGCGAGGTTCGTCTTCAGCCAGTCCTGCTCGCTGTTCTTGAGCGTCGTGTCCTTCAGGTTGCGGATCATCTCGTTGATGTTGTCCTTCAAGGCCGCCACCTCTCCCTGCGCCTCGACCTTGATGGACTGGGTCAGGTCGCCCTTGGTGACGGCCGTCGCGACCTCGGCAATGGCGCGGACCTGCGTGGTGAGGTTGGCGGCGAGCTGGTTCACGTTGTCGGTCAGGTCTTTCCACGTCCCGGCCGCGCCGGGCACGCGCGCCTGGCCGCCGAGCTCTCCGTCCACGCCGACCTCGCGGGCCACGGTCGTCACCTGGTCGGCGAACGTGGCGAGAGTGTCGATCATGCTGTTGATGGTGTCCGCCAGCTCGGCGATCTCGCCCTTGGCGTCCACGGTCAGCTTCAGCCTGAGATCACCGTTCGCGACGGCGGTCACGACCTTGGCGATGCCGCGCACCTGGCTGGTGAGGTTCGCGGCCATGAAGTTCACGTTCTCCGTGAGGCCGCGCCAGGTGCCGGAGACGTCCTGGACCTGGGCCTGGCCGCCCAGCTTGCCCTCCGTGCCCACCTCGCGGGCCACGCGCGTCACCTCCGCCGCGAACGAGCTGAGCTGGTCCACCATCGTGTTGACCGTGTTCTTCAGCTCCAGGATCTCCCCCTTCACCTCGACGGTGATCTTCTTCGACAGGTCGCCCGCCGCCACCGCCTTCGTCACATCGGCAATGTTGCGCACCTGGCTCGTCAGGTTGCTCGCCATGAAGTTCACGCTGTCCGTGAGGTCCTTCCAGGTGCCCGCGACGCCCTTGACGTCGGCCTGGCCCCCGAGCCGGCCTTCCGTGCCCACCTCGCGCGCCACGCGCGTGACCTCGGCCGCGAACGACCGGAGCTGGTCGACCATGGTGTTGATGGTGTTCTTCAGCTCCAGGATCTCCCCGCGTACGTCGACGGTGATCTTGCGCGACAAGTCGCCGTTCGCCACCGCGGTGGTCACGTCGGCGATGTTACGGACTTGGCCGGTGAGGTTGCTCGCCATGAAGTTGACGCTGTCCGTCAGGTCCTTCCACGTCCCGGCCACGCCTCTCACCTCGGCCTGACCGCCGAGGCGGCCTTCCGTGCCCACCTCGCGCGCCACGCGGGTCACCTCCGCCGCGAAGGAGCTGAGCTGGTCCACCATGGTGTTGACCGTGTTCTTCAGCTCGAGGATCTCGCCCTTCACGTCCACGGTGATCTGCTTCGACAAATCACCGCGCGCGACGGCGGTCGTGACCTCGGCGATATTGCGCACCTGGTTGGTCAAGTTGCTCGCCATGAAGTTGACGCTGTCCGTGAGGTCCTTCCACGTGCCCGCCACGTCGCGCACGTCGGCCTGGCCGCCCAGCTTGCCTTCGGTGCCCACCTCGCGGGCCACCCGCGTCACCTCGGACGCGAAGGAGCTGAGCTGGTCCACCATGGTATTGACCGTGTTCTTGAGCTCGAGGATCTCGCCCTTGACCTCCACCGCGACCTTCTTCGAGAGGTCGCCGGCCGCCACCGCCTTCGTGACGTAGGCAATGTTGCGGACCTGGTCCGTCAGGTTGCTCGCCATGAAGTTCACGCTGTCGGTCAAGTCCTTCCAGGTTCCGCCCACGCCCTTCACGTCCGCCTGGCCGCCGAGCCGGCCCTCCGTGCCCACCTCGCGCGCCACGCGCGTGACCTCGGAGGCGAAGGAGCTGAGCTGGCGGACCATGGTATTGATCACGTCCTTGATCTGGAGGATCTCGCCGCTCACGTCGACGGTGATGCTCTGGGTCAAGTCGCCGGACGCGATGGCGGTCGAGACCTTGGACACGTCCCGGAGCTGGACCGTCAGGTTACTCGCCATCAGGTTGACGCTGTCCGTCAGGTCTTTCCAGGTGCCCGCCACGCCCCGCACGTGGGCCTGTCCGCCCAGCTTGCCCTCCGTGCCCACCTCGCGGGCCACGCGGGTCACCTCCGCCGCGAACGAGCTCAGCTGGTCCACCATCGTGTTGACCGTGTTCTTCAGCTCCAGGATCTCGCCCTTCACCTCGACCGTGATCTTCTTGGACAGGTCGCCCGCTGCCACCGCCTTCGTCACGTCGGCAATGTTGCGCACCTGGCTCGTCAGGTTGCTCGCCATGAAGTTCACGCTGTCCGTGAGGTCCTTCCACGTGCCGGCCACGTCGCGCACCTCGGCCTGGCCGCCGAGGTTGCCGTCCGTGCCCACCTCGCGGGCCATCCGGGTCACCTCCGCCGCGAACGAGCTGAGCTGGTCCACCATGGTGTTGACCGTGTTCTTGAGCTCGAGGATCTCGCCCTTCACGTCCACGGTGATCTTCTTCGACAGGTCACCGGCGGCGACCGCTTTCGTGACGTCGGCGATGTTGCGCACCTGGCTCGTCAGGTTGCTCGCCATGAAGTTGACGCTGTCGGTGAGGTCCTTCCACGTGCCGGCCACGTCGCGCACGTCGGCCTGGCCGCCCAGCTTGCCGTCCGTGCCCACCTCGCGCGCCACGCGCGTCACCTCCGCCGCGAAGGACCGCAGCTGGTCCACCATGGTATTGACCGTGTTCTTGAGCTCGAGGATCTCGCCCTTCACGTCCACGGTGATCTTCTTCGACAGGTCGCCCGCCGCCACCGCTTTCGTGACATCGGCGATGTTGCGGACCTGGCTGGTCAGGTTGCTCGCCATGAAGTTGACGCTGTCCGTGAGGTCCTTCCACGTGCCGGATACGCCTTCCACCCTCGCCTGGCCGCCGAGCTTGCCTTCCGTGCCCACCTCGCGGGCCACCCGCGTGACTTCGGAGCCGAAGGAGCGGAGCTGATCGACCATGGTGTTGATCGTGTTCTTCAGCTCGAAGAACTCGCCCTTCACGTCCAC
>JBKPBU010000283.1:0-4385 GCA_046727015.1 Candidatus Methylomirabilota bacterium
TCGTCACCGTGGACGGGGATCGCGCCACGTGCGTGTCCGCCGCGGTCATACACCGCTTCCGCCCCGAGGACGGCGAGCGCTTCGACACCTACTGCGCCTACACACACGGCCTCGTGCGCGTGGGCGGTCAGTGGAAGATCAACACGATCAGGCAGACCGTCTACTGGAATACGGGCAACCCCGACGTCCACGCGGGCGCCCGCCGGCCCTAGGCCGCCCGTCCCAGGTCAGGGGGCGGGCACCCGTCTCAGGAAATCGAAGTCGCAACCCGCATCTGCCTGGAGCACGTGGTCCATATAGAGCTTCCTGTATCCGCGGTCCGGCGTGCCCGCGGGCTTCCAGCGCGCGCGCCGCTTCGCGAGCTCGGCCTCGCCCACCAGGAGATCGAGCTTTCGCTCCTTGACGCTCAACCGGATCCGGTCACCGGTTTTCACGAGCGCCAGCGGTCCTCCCACGGCCGCCTCGGGCGTGACGTGCAGCACGATGGTGCCGAAGGCCGTGCCGCTCATCCGCGCGTCCGACATGCGCACCATGTCTTTCACGCCGGCGCGGGCAAGCTTCTGCGGGATGGGAAGATAGCCGGCCTCTGGCATCCCCGGTCCACCCTTGGGACCCGCGTTCTTGAGGACGAGGATGCTCTCGGGCGTCACGGGCAGGCCGGGGTCATCGACCCGCGCCGCCAGATCCTCGAGCGACTCGAATACCACGGCGGCGGCCTCGGTCTCGAAGAGGCGCGCGTCCGCGGCCGAGCGCTTGAGGATGGCGCCGCCCGGCGCGAGAGAGCCGAAGAGCGCGACGAGTCCGCCCACGGCCATGATCGGCTCGGTGCGTGCGCGGATCACCGAGCGGTCCACGTAGCGCGGCTCCGCGTCGAGCCTCGCGCCGAGCGTCTCGCCGGTGACCGTCAGGCAGTCGAGGTGAAGCTGCGGCCGGAGCTCGGCCAGGACGGCGCCCAGTCCGCCGGCATTGAAGAAGTCCTCCATGTAGAAATCGCCCGAGGGCTTGAGGTCCAGCAGCACGGGTGTCTCGTCCGAGATCCGGTTGAGCCGCTCGAGAGAGATCGCCACGCCCACGCGGCCCGCGATCGCCGTCAGGTGGACAATGGCGTTGGTCGAGCCCCCGATGGCGAGCAGCACGCGGAGCGCGTTCTCGATCGCCTCGGGCGTGAGGATGCGATCTGGCGTGAGCCGCGAGGTGGCCAGGCGCACCGCGGCCTCGCCGGTCGCCTCCGCGGCGCGCAGCCGATCCGCGTGGACGGCCGGGATGGCGGCCGTGCCCGGCAGGGTCATGCCGAGGGCCTCGGCGAGGCAGGCCATGGTGCTGGCCGTTCCCATGACGGCGCAGGTGCCCGTGGTCGTCGCGAGCCGGCTCTCGATTCCCTCGATCTCGTCCTTGGAGATCTGGCCCGCTCGGTAGCGCGCCCAGAAGCGGCGGCAATCGGTGCAGGCTCCCAGGCGTTCGCCCTCCCAGCGACCCGTCATCATGGGCCCGCCGATGAGCTGGATGGCAGGAACGCCGGCCGACGCCGCGCCCATCAGCTGCGCCGGTACCGTCTTGTCGCAGCCGCCGACGAGGACGACCGCGTCCATGGGCTGGGCGCGCACCATCTCCTCGACGTCCATGGACATGAGGTTGCGGTAGAGCATGCTCGTCGGCTCGAGGAAAACCTCGCCGAGCGAGATCGTCGGGAAATCAACCGGGAGGCCGCCCGCCGCGAGGACCCCGCGCTTGACCGCGTCGATCAGCTCGGGAAAGTGGCGGTGGCAGTTGTTGAAGCCGCTGCCCGAGTCCGCGATGCCCACGACGGGCTTGGCGAGGCTCGCGGTCGAGTAGCCCATGGAGCGCGCGAAGGAGCGCCTCAGGTAGAGCGCGAAGTCCCGGTCGCCGTAGTTGGTCAAGCCGCGAGAGAGCCCGTGGTCCATGTTCCGCTCCGTCAGAAGAGGCCCGCGGCGCCCAGAAGCGCGCCGAGACCGAAGAGGAAGAAAAGCCCCGCCGCGATGAGACGTACCCAACCGATCGGCACGACGCGGTGGAGCTTGGCGGCCGCGAACACCGCCAAGCCGTCGGCTGCGAGCATGCCGAGAGTCGTGCCTGCCGTCACAAGTGCCGTCGAGGCGTAGCGTGCGCCGAGCGCCACCGTCGCCAACTGGGTCTTGTCGCCCATCTCGGCCAGGAAGAAGATCACGATCGTGGAAAGGAGCGGGCCCCAACCGGCATGCTGCCCTGGCTCGGCTGCGGTATCGGGGAAGAGCGTCCACACGCCGAAGCCCAGGAAAGTCAAACCGAGCAATACGGCAAGAGCCCGGGGCTGCATCAGCCGCGCCAGCCACACGCCGGCGGTTGCGGCGAGCGAGTGGTTCACCAGCGTCGCGAGCAGGATGCCCAGCACAACCGTCCATGGGCGTCGGTAGCGCGTCGCCAGCGAGAAGGCGATCAGCTGGGTCTTGTCCCCCATCTCGGCCAGCGCCACCACGACGAAGGAGCTCCAGAGCGCGGTCATCCCGCCGATGATACCGCGCGGGGCGCGGCCGCGGTCAGGGTTGGGCGGGCACCAGCAGGGCGGACAGGCTGCGGACGTCTTCGAGGAGGTCCATCTTCTCCACCGCCTCGATGACCTCGAGGGCGCGCCGCTCGCCGAGCGGGCCCGAGGTGAGCGAAAGAAACTTCGCCTCAACCTCGTCGGTGGACACCGGATTGGCCGCGTCGCCGCGCACCACCCCGGTGCTCTTCGAGAGGACGCGGCCGTCGTGGAGCCCGATGCGCACGTGGGCGGTCGGGTAGTCGGCGCGCTTGAGCGTCATCTCGCCGTCCGCGGCGATGTCGATGCGCTTCGCCACCGCGCGGATCCGCTCGTCGTCCAGGACGCGCTCTTCGAATGCGCCGGTGTCCGTGCGCCCGAGGACCAGCGCGGCGGCCACGGCATAGGGAATGGAGAACTTGGCGCCGAGCATGTTCCGCGGCGCGGTCTCCGTCATTCGCAGGCCGAAGGGGACGGACGTGATGTGGACGGTCGCCACGTCCTCGGCCGTGAACCGGTGCTCGGCGCGGAGGGCCATGACGGCGTCGAGGGCCGGGTGGTTCATTCGGCAGCAGGCGTGGAGCTTGAAGTAATTCTGCTCGATGCGGAAGGTCTCGCCGAGGCCGGCGACCGCGTCGTTCGGATCGAAGCGGTCGGCCAGGATGGTCCCGTACACGTCTGATGGTGCGTCCTCGAGCGCAGTGAACCCCGCGCGATGGAGATCCACCGCCAGGATTCCCTCGAGCCCCGAGCGCCCCGGATACGCATTGCGGATCGTCGCGCCCTCGAGGGCCGGCGTCCAGGAATTGGCGGGGCTCATCGATGCCGAGAGATTGATGATGTGGCGGATCTCGTCGGCCGGGAGGTCATGGAGCCTGGCCACGGCCGCGGCGGTGCTGATGGTGCCCCAGGTGCCGTGGGAGTGGACATTGGGCCGTGCGAGCGTGGCCCCGCCCAGCCGCGAGCCGACTTCGTAACCTGCGATAACGGCCTCGAGCAGCCTGCCGCCGCTGGCGCCCAGCTCCTCGGCGACCGCGAGCGCCCCGGGGACGACGTGGATGGCCGGGTGACCTCCGCCGAGCCGATTGCCTTCGTCCATCTCGAGGGCGACGCCGGCGGTCGCGTTGGTGAAGGTGGCGAGGAGCGAGTCGGACTTCATCGCGTGGCCCGCCAGCGTGCAGAGCCCGTGCGGCGCGCGCTTGGCCGCCATCCGCGCGAGGCGCGCGTTTTCCGGAAGGGCGCTGCCCGCCACTATGGCGCCGATGGTGTCGAGCAAGACCAGCTTGGACGCCGCGACGGCCGCGGCGGGCAGGGCGTCTCGCCTCGTGCCGTGGACGAAAGCGGCCAGCCGAGCGAGGTAGTCCATCAGCGAACTGGACCGCCGAGCGGAGGCATCGGGCTCGTGCGCGGGAGAAAGCGCCCATAGCCGGGCTTCTGCTCGAGCGCGTCTTGGTTCAGGAGGATCTGGCCGCGCAGGAGCGTCATCCACGGTTTGCCCCGCGCCGCCCAGCCTTCGTACGGCGTGAAGCCGGCGATGCCGCGATGCCCCTTCTGCTGGATGATCCACGACGGCGCCGGGTCCCAGATGGTCAGGTCGGCGTCGGCGCCCACACGGACCGCTCCTTTGCGAGGGTAGAGGCCGAATATGCGCGCGGGGTTCTCGGCCATCACGCGCGCCATCCAGGTCACCGGCAGGCCGCGGTTGACCACACCCTCGCTCCACATGAGGGGCACGAGTGTCTCCAGCGACGGGGCGCCGAACGGAATGGGCCGGCCTTCGCTATCGACGAATATATTCTTCCGGCCCGGTTCTTTTGCCGCGGGCACCCGCGGCGAATGATCGCTCGCGACGGTGGACACGAAGCCC
>JBKPBU010000284.1:0-5230 GCA_046727015.1 Candidatus Methylomirabilota bacterium
GGGCGGCCGTCACCGAGGGCGGGGCGTGAGCATCAAGGGCAAGCGGGTGGCATTCCTCGGCGCGGGCAACATGGGCGAGGCGCTGATCAAGGGCCTGACCCAGGGAGGCCTCGTCCCGGCCGGCTCCATCACCGCCGCCGACCCCCGCGCGGAGCATCTCGAGGAGATCGCGAAGCGCTACCGCATCCAGGCCGTCGCCGACAACGCGACGCTCGTGGCCGGCGCGGACGTGATCATCCTGGCCGTCAAGCCCCAGATCATGGGGGCCGTCGTCAAGGAAATCGCCTCTGTCGTGAACGATGGGAAGCTCCTGATCTCCATCGCGGCGGGCGTGGCCACGAAGAAGCTCCGAGAGCATCTCGGCAAGGCGGCGCGCCTGATCCGCGTCATGCCCAACACGCCCGCCCTGGTTCTGGAAGGCGTCACGGCCATCGCGCGCGCGGACGGGCTCAAGCCCGGCGATCTCGAGGCCGCGCAGGAGCTGTTCGGCGCCGTGGGCCGGGTGGTGGTGCTCGACGAGAGCGCCCTCGACGCCGTGACGGGGCTCTCCGGCTCCGGACCGGCCTACGTCGCGGTGGCGATCGAGGCGCTGGCCGACGGCGGGGTCAAGATGGGTCTCGACCGCGCCACGGCCACGTTGCTCGCGGCGCAGACCGTGCTCGGCTCCGCGCGCTTGATCCTCGAGACGGGCGTGCACCCGGGCCAGCTCAAGGACATGGTCTCCTCGCCCGGCGGCACGACCATCGCGGGCATCGCCGCGCTCGAAGACGGCGGGTTCCGCCGCGCCTTGATACAGGCCGTCGAGCGCGCCACGCTGCGCTCGCGAGAGCTGGGGGCATCCTGACGTGTTGCCCGTCGAAGTCGTCGTGTTCCTCGAGAACGTCCTGAACATCTATATTTGGATCGTCATCGCGGCGGCCGTGATCTCCTGGATCACGCCGAACCCGTACAACCCCGTCGTCCAGCTGTTGCGCCGCGTGACCGAACCGGTGCTGGCGCCGTTCCGCCGGCTCCTGCCGCCCTGGAAGACGTTCGGGCTCGATTTCTCGCCGATGATCGTGATCCTGCTGATCCAGTGGGCGATCAAGCCCCTGCTGTGGACGCTCGTGGGCTAGCCGAGACGAGGAGACAACCGTGCGCATCACTCCAATGGACATCCGCCAGCAGCAATTCACCGTGAAGATGTTCCGCGGCTTCGACACCCAGGAGGTGGACACCTTCCTGGAGGACCTGGCCGCGGATTACGAGGCGCTGCTCAAGGAGAATTCGCTGCTCAAGGAGCAGCTGCAGGCGCTGGAGGAGCGTACGCGCGGCCTCGAGGAGCGCGAGAAGGTGCTGCAGGAGACGCTCGTGACCACCCAGCGGCTGGTCGAGGAGATGAAGGACCAGGCGCGCCGCGAGGCCACCGTCATCATCCGCGAGGCGGAGGTCCAGGCCGATCGGATCATCGAGGCCTCGCGCACCGCGGAGGGGAATCTCCAGAGCGAGATCATCTCGCTCAAGCGCACCCGGCGCCAGCTCACCGAGGGACTCCGGTCGACCGTGGAGATGTACCAGCGCCTGCTCGAGCAGGACCTCAAGGCCGCCGTCGAGGATGAGCCCGAAAAATCCTGAGGCCGTCCTGCTCCGCGTGCGCGTCCAGCCGAAAGCCCGTGCGAACGCGGTCAGAGGCTGGCGGGGAGAAGCGCTGCGCGTCAGCGTCACGGCCGCTCCCGAGGACGGCAAGGCCAATCGCGCGGTGATCGAGCTGCTGGCCGACACGCTCGCCCTGCCGCCCTCGGCCATCACCCTCGTCCGCGGCGCCGCCTCACGCGACAAGTGGTTCCGCCTGCCCGCGGGGACGGACCTGCCCGCATGATCACGCCGATTCGCTGGGAGCGGCACCGCCTCCTCCTCCTCGACCAGACCCTGCTTCCCGTCGAGGAGCGCACGCGGGAGTACACCCGGTGGGGGGAAGTCGCCGAAGCCATCCGCACGCTGGTGGTCCGCGGAGCGCCGGCCATCGGATGCGCCGCGGCCTTCGGTGTGGCGCTGGCCGCCCGTCAGAGCGCGGCCCGCGACGGCCTTGGGCTCATCGCGGACCTCGAAGAGGCGATCAAGGGTCTGGCGGCCACGCGGCCCACGGCGGTCAACCTCTTCTGGGCGCTCGACCGCATGCGCGCGGTCGCCGAGGCCCATCGCGCGCTCCCGGTGCCCGCGCTGAGAGAGCGTTTGCTCGCGGAGGCGCAGGCCATCCTCGACGAGGACGTGGCGGCCAACAAGGCGCTCGGCGCTCACGGCGCGGCGCTCGTGCCGGAGGGCGCCCGGATTCTCACCCACTGCAACGCGGGCGCGCTGGCGACGGCGGGTTACGGCACCGCGGGGGGCGTGATCCGAGCGGCCCACGAGCGGGGGCGCGTGGCGCTCGTCTGGGTGGACGAGACCCGTCCCGTGATGCAGGGCTCGCGGCTCACCGCCTGGGAGATGGTCAAGGAAGGCATCCCGCATCGCCTGATCTCGGACGTGGCGGCGGGCTTCGTGATGAAGCGCGGCGAGGTCGACCTGGTCGTCACCGGGGCGGACCGCATCGCGGCCAATGGCGACACCGCCAACAAGATCGGGACCTATTCGGTCGCGGTGCTGGCCAGGCACCACGGCGTCCCCTTCTACGTCGCGGCTCCCTTCTCCACCATCGATGCCTCGATCGCGTCGGGAGCGGACATCCCCATCGAGGAGCGCGACGGCGAAGAGGTTCGCCGCACCGGCGGCCGGCTCACCGCGCCCGCCGAGACGCCCGTCTACAACCCGGCCTTCGACGTGACACCGGCCGAGCTCATCGCCGGCATCATCACCGAGCGGGGAGTCTTCCGCTTTCCGTACGCCTTCAAGTAAGACCGTGTCGGGCAACCGGCACCCGGAAGCCGCCCGGCGCTACCACGACGCCACCACGCACTCGCCCCAGTCCGTCCGCTCCGGCGGTCACGGGCTCGACTGGGCCACCAAGCCCGAGCCGTTCAAGATCTACCCCGGCCTGCCGGTGGTGAGCCTGCCTCGCGACTTTCCCGTGCCGGCTCAGGACGCGCTGGCGGCCATCTCGGGCGAGCCCGGCGTCACGGCACGGCTGAATCTCGAGACGCTGGCCGCGCTTCTTTTTTTCTCGGCCGGTGTCACGAAGCGTCAGGTCTATCCGGGAGGCGGGACGATGTACTTTCGCGCCGCGCCTTCGACGGGAGCGCTCTACCAGACAGAGGTCTACGTGGTCGCGGCCGGGGTCGCGGGGCTCGAGCCCGGGGTCTACCATTTCTCGCCGGGCGACTTCGCCCTGCGCCGCCTCCGCGAGGGGGATTTCCGTGGCGCGCTCGCCATTGCCGCTGCCGACGAAGACCTGGCCGCGAGGTCGGCAACCATCATCCTCTCGGCCATCTACTGGCGCAATACCTGGAAGTACCAGGCGCGCGGGTACCGCCACCTCTTCTGGGACTCGGGCTCCATGCTGTCGAACCTGCTCGCGGCCGCGACGGCGCTCGATCTGCCCGCCCGCGTGGTGACCGGCTTCGTGGACCTCGAGGTCAACGGGCTTCTCGCTCTCGACGGCGAGAAGGAAGGCGCGCTGGTGCTTGTTCCGGTGGGAGGGCAGCTGAATGCCGCTCCCCCGGCCCCCGTCATCGCCGCCATCGAGCCGGAGGTGATCCCGCTGTCGTCGTCCGAGGTGGACTATCCGCTGCTGAGGGACGCGTATGCGAACTCGGCTCTCGACAGCGAGAGCGAGGTATTCGCCTGGCGCGAAGAAGCACGCGCACCGAGCCGCCCGCCGCCGGCCGGCGCCCTCGTGGCACTACCCGCTCCGCGGCCGTCGGCCGGCCGCACCCTCGCCGACACCATCATGGCGCGCGGCTCCACACGGGAGTTCTCCGGCGCGCCGATAGGCGCTGACGAGCTCTCCACGGCCCTCTGGCATGCCACGCGCGGCTGGCCCGCCGACGTCCCCTCGGGCCTCGTGGATCTCTACCTGACCGTACATGCGGTCGAGGGACTGGAGCCAGGCGCGTATGCCTACCATCCCGACTCTCACGCGCTCGAGCAGATCAAGCGCGGCGATTTCCGCGAGCGATCGGCCTACCTCTGTCTGGAGCAGCCGTTGGGCGGCATGTCGAGCGCGACGGTGTTCTTCCTGGCCGATCTGGACTCGATACTCGAAGCGTATGGCAATCGCGGCTATCGGCTCGCCAACCTGGAAGCGGGGCTGATTGGCGGCCGTCTCTACCTGTGCGCCTACGCGCAGCGCTTCGGGGCGACGGGGCTGACTTTCTACGACAAGGACGTGGTCGACTTCTTCTCTCCCCACGCCCTGGGCAAGGACGCCATCTTCGTCACTGCCCTCGGCCGCTCGGTCAAAGGCCCCGCCCGCTCGCCCGCGCCGCTTCAGATCGGCCGGCGCTAGTCCTCCTCAGTTCACGGTCACGTCCGAAGGCTTCAATCGCCCGGCCACGGCGAAGCCGTCCCCCTGGGGCGTGAGGATGATCATCTCGCCCTCGTCAGGGTAGAGACCCGTCAGCGCCGTGATGTTCACCTGGTGGGTGACGAAGACGAGGGTCCCGCCGTGGTGACGGCCCACCAGCTCGCGCACGGCGCGCGTCTGGTTGGGCTCGCGCTCGCGGTTGCGAAAGAAGGAATTGAGCGGGAGCCACTGATTGACCGTGCCGAAGGCCAGCGTGGCCGTGTCGAGGCAGCGGCACCAGATGCTCGACCGCACGTCGTCGACGATGATGCCGCGCGCCTTGAAAGCCGCTCCGATTCGCCTCGCGTCGTCCCGCCCGGAGGCTGAGAGGTTGCGCTGGGTGCTGCAGTCCTCGAGGCGCATGGTGTCGCGGTCCCCGGCGCTCGAGTCGGTGGCGGCGTGGCGCATGACGACGACCTGGCCCCCCGCCTTGAGGAGGCCCCACAGTGCTTCGCTCGCCTCGGCCTGGACAGGGAGCGCGAGCAGCGCCAGGGCGAAGACCATCCCGCGGAGGCGCATCACGCGGGGAGGGGACGTACCTCGACGCGCGCGTCGTAGGCGGACTGGCCGCCGGGAATGCGCGGGTCGAGCCCTTCGCTGGCCCCGGGCGTGAGACACGCCTCGCCGCTCGTCAGCGTGTTGAGCCCCGGCCAGCCGTCGCGGGCCCAGACCACCCCCGGCAGAATGTCCTCCGTCACGCGCGCGACGGCCTCGAAGCGGCCCCGGGTATTGGTCAGCTCCACGCGCCGGCCC
>JBKPBU010000285.1:0-3176 GCA_046727015.1 Candidatus Methylomirabilota bacterium
GAGGGCGAGAAGGTGTGGGCGATGAACCTTTTCTGAGGGTCGTACACCATGACGTAGGCGACGCCGCGGATCCTCGCGAACTCGTCCACGAGGGACTGGACGGAGGACGCGTCGCGCGTCGAGATCAAGTCCACGCCGGAAGACGCGAGGCTCGCAGCGATGGCCTCGCCCTTGGACGTGAACTCTTCGGTCATGCTGCTCCTGAGAGATCGAGCGGAAACGTACCAGGTCACGGCGGCCAACGGCACGAGCACCGCCACCAGGAACAGGACGATCTTGCCGAGGAGGCCCACCCCGAGCCGCCGACGTTCGGGCCCCGGCTCCAGCCGGCCAGCTTCCGACGCTTCCGTTCGTCGTCTCATAGGATCTCCTGTGGGGTCAGGCCCGAACGGCCGCGGTCCAATCGGTGATGGGCACCCAGCGTCCGGACTCCACGCGGGTGAAGTACACGCTGTCCAGGCCCTGGTGGCGCTCGGCGCCGAAGGTGAGCGGTGCGCCGATGCCCAGGTCGAGATTGCGCAGGGATTCGAGCGCCTGGCGAAGACTCGCGCGGGTCGGGTTGGCTCCGGCACGGCGCAGCCCCTCGGCGACCACCTTGGCGTTGATGAAGCCCTCGAGGCTGATGAAGCTGTACCTCTGCGGAGCGTATATCTTGTCCCGCAGCGCCTCGGGGAGGACCGGATTGTGCTTGTCCATGAGCGCCCGATACTCGGCCACCCCCGGCAGGCTGGCCTCGTCGTAGCTCGGCACCACCTGGGAATTGACGAGCGCGCGCGTGTAGTCGCGGCCCGTCGCCTTGCCCTGCTTGAGGAGCAGCGCCAGCATCGCGTCGGAGCCCACGAAGGACACGTTCGAGATGGGCACGAGCCAGCCCGCATCACGTGCGGCGCGGACGAAGGCGCCGCAGCCCTGATAGGCGCCCGTGCACAGGACGACGTCGCAGCCCGCCTGGCGGAGCACCGAGACCGCCGGGCCCATGTCCTCGTCGAACTTCGCCCCGCGGACGTACGTGGCCTCGGAGACCATCCTGGTCCCGCGCTGCGCGAGCGCGCGCTCCACGCCGTCGGTGCCGCTGCGGCCGTAGGCGTCGATCTGGTAGTAGACGCCGAACTTGCGCGCGCCGAGCGTCCAGAAGCGCTCGACGAGCGCCGCCATCTCCTGGCGATAGGACGCGCGGATGTTGAAGACGAAATCGACGTAGGGTTGTTCGCGCTGCGGTTGGGCGCCGGTGAAGTTGCCGATCAGGATCGCGTCTCCGTATCGCTTGATGATGGGCAGAGCCCTCGTCAGCGTCGGCGTCCCGACGTAGTTGGAGAGAAAGAACGCCGGGTCCTGCTCCAGGAGCTGGATCGTGTTCCGGACGCACGGGTCCGGCTGGTAGTCGTCGTCCAATGCCATGACCGAGAGCCGTCGCCCGTTGACGCCGCCGTGGGCGTTGAGCTCGGTGTAGTAGGCTGTGGCGCCGCGCCAGAGCTCGGTGCCGAGGCCAGCCTGGGCGCCCTTGAAGGCGGCGGACATCCCGATCTTGACATCGCGGGCGCTGACGCCCGGCGCGCTGGCTATCGGCGGCTCGAACGGCGTCACGCCCGATCTGGGGGCAGGCCGGGGGACTGGAGCCGCTTGCGCCCACGCTCGACCGGAGCCCGCCAGGCAGCCACCCGCCACGATGCCGGACGTCAAACCCAGAAAGCGCCGTCGGTCCATGTCAGCTCGCCTCCCCGCCCGCTTCGACCGGGCCGCCCAGTGCGCCCAGAATGCGCCCCACGTCGAGCAGCGTCACCGCGCCCCCCTCGCGCTCGAGGCGGCCGGCGCTGAAGCCTGGGGTGTGGCCGTCGGCGCCGTCGCCGGCCGGCGCCAGTCCATCGAGCGGCTCGAGCCCCGCCACCTCGTCGATGAGCAGCGCCGCCTGGACGCCGTCACACTCGACGACGAGCGCCCGGTCTTCGCGGGTCGCGCGAGTGGCTTCGAGTCCGAGGAAGGGGCGGATGTCCACGAGCGGCAAGACGGACCCCCGGAGGTTGACGACGCCGAGCAAATGCGCCGGGGCGAGCGGGACCATCGTGAGCTCGTCGAACACGACCACCTCCCGCGCATGACGCACCTCGACGGCGAAGCGAGTGCCCGCCAGCTCGACCAGACACGCCCGCGCCTGCCGGGCTGCCGGGTGCGACTCGGCGGGCCGCGTGGTCATCGCCGGTCCGCCGCTCGCCGACTCACTTGACGAACTGCCGGACGACTGTGATGAGCTGCTCGCGGGTAAAGGGCTTGCCCAGATACTCGTCCGCGCCCTGCCGCTTGCCCCAGACACGGTCGCTCTCCTGGTTTTTCGAGCTGACGAGGATGACCGGCGTGCGCTTGGTGCGCTCGTCACGCTTGAGACTTCGGAGAATGTCGTAGCCGTTTCTGTCTGGCATGACGATGTCGAGCAGGAGCACGTCCGGCTGCTCCTGCACCATGCGCGCCTCGAGCTGGTCGCCGTCCGGGAAGCAGACGACTTCAAGTCCGGCGGATTTCAGGATGCTCTCCATGAGCTTGAGCTCGGAGTAGGCATCGTCCACCACCATGACCTTGGCCATCGAGTCGAGCACCCTCCTTCAGGGGTCTCCGGCGTTGCCCCAGGTGGGTTGGAGAGGGTTCCGGTCGCCCCATTGTGCGCCGCAACTTATCGGAACCTTGGGACTTTCAGAATGGCGTCTGGATGCCTAAAGTGTCAAGGGAAACCCGCTTGGGCCACCTTGCGATGCCGAGGGGGGTATGTTAGCGTTGCTGAGCGTTTTTATGGATCTTCCAGCCGCCGTCCTCGAGCCCGGCCGGGCTTTCGCCTTGCGCCTGGCAGTCGCCCTGGCTATCCTCATCACTGGCTGGCTGGCTGCCAAGATCGCGAAAGGATTAGTGTTTCGCTTCTTGCTCACCGTCCGGCTCGACATAGCCTCAGAAAGGGCCGGCATCGACGACGTCCTGGTCCGGGCCGATATCAGGCAGAGCCCGGCCGAGCTGCTCGCCGTGCTCGTCTACTGGGTGGTCCTTCTCGCGACCCTGGTCGGCGCCGTGAGCGCCCTCGGCCTGGACCAGGTCTCCGAGGTCCTGAGGCGGTGCCTGGAATATGCCCCGAAGGTCGTAGCCGCGGTGGTGGTGCTCATCCTGGGGCTCTTTCTCGCGAGCTTCCTGGCTGGGGT
>JBKPBU010000286.1:0-5352 GCA_046727015.1 Candidatus Methylomirabilota bacterium
CCGAAACCACGCCATGCAGTCCGCGATCCACCGGTCGTGCCAATACTCGTCGGCCGGCCGGCCCTCGACGGTGTCCCGCGGGTTGACAAAGTACTCGATCTCCATCTGCTCGAACTCGCGCGTCCGGAAGATGAAGTTGCCTGGGGTAATCTCGTTGCGGAACGACCGGCCGGCCTGAGCTATTCCAAAGGGGAGCTTGAGGCGCATCGACTGGAGCACGTTCTCGAAGTTGACGAACATGGCCTGGGCCGTTTCGGGCCGGAGGTAGGCGACGGACGCTTCCTCCTCGACGGGACCCATGAAGGTCTTGAACATCAGGTTGAACTGGCGCGGCGCCGTCAGCTCGCCCTTGCCGCAATCCGGGCACAGGGTGCGCCGCGCCCCGCAGTGCGAGCACGGTTCCCCGGCGGGGATCGTGAACCGGTTGCCCTTGGTCGCCGCGCAGTAGTGCGTCCAGGGCAGCGTGTCCACGTCGTCCGCGCGAAAGCGCAGCTTGCACTCGCGGCAATCCACCATCGGATCGGTGAAGTTGTCGAGATGACCACTCGCCTTCCAGACCGTGGGATGCATCAGGATCGACGCATCGATGCCCACCATGTCCGGCCGGCTCTGCACGAAGTCGCGCCACCACAGCCGCTTGAGATTGTTCTTGAGCTCGACACCCAGCGGGCCGTAGTCGTAGCAGGAGCCGGTGCCGCCGTAGATCTCGCTCGACTGGAAGACAAAGCCACGGCGCTTGCAGAGCGAGACGAGCGTATCCATGGTCACGGTCATGGGCTCAGGATAGCACGAAGAAAGACAAGCTCAGGAGAGCGGGGCGGGGAGCGGCGAGAGCGGGCGCCGGGTTTGGGCGAGGAAGCGCGAGGAGCGCGGCAGGTGGCCCATGAGGCGGGTCATGACGCCCTCGAGCGTCGCCGCCAGCTCCGCGTCCAGCTCGGCCGCGAGCGGCAGTCTCAAGCCTTCCTCCCACGCGAGGGCGCGCAGCCGCTTGAGGAGCCCGACGGCGGCGCCCGAGACGGGGAGCGCGTCGGCCCCGACCCCGCAGCGGGAACAGAGGAGCCCCCCCGCCGTCATGTCGAGGGCCGCCTCGCGAAACGGGTAGGCGCGCCCGCACTCGACGCAGCGATCGATTCGCGGCCGGTGGCCGAGGAGGTCCACCGCCCGCAGCGCGAAGCAGCTGGCCACCCGCTGGGGTCGCGCGCCTGTGTCGAGGGCGCGCAGGCTTCGGAGAGTCAGTCCGAAGAGGGCCGGCTGGGAATCGCGATCCGGCGTGAGCTTGGTCAGGCATTCGACCACCCACGCCCCCTGACCCAGCCGCTCGAGGTGCTCGCGCACCCGCACGAAGGGATGGACGATGTCGAAGTGGTCGACGCGCACCAGCTCGCTGCGCCCGGTGTCGAAGAAGACCAGCTCGCCCAGCGTGAAGAGCTCGAGCGCGCTGCCGAAGCGGGAGCGCGTGCGGCGGGCCGACTTGGCGACCCCGCGCACGCGTCCGTGGTCGCGCGTGTAGAAGTCCACCAGCCGGTCGCTCTCGCCGAGTGCCCGGCGTCCGATGACGATGCCCTGCGTCCTGTACAGCGCCATCGCTATGAGGTCAGCAGGAAGCCAAACTCCTTGAGGGCCTTCTCGTCGCTTCTCCAGTTCCGTCTCACCGACACCGCAAGCTCGAGGAATACCTTGATCCCGAAGAAGCGCTCGAGGTCCTCGCGGGAGGCGGTGCCGATCCGCTTGAGCGCGACTCCTCCCTTGCCGATCAGAATTCCCTTCTGCGAGTCGTGCTCGACGAAAATGCTCGCCCGGATGTAGAGGCACTCGGGCCGTTTCCGCTCGGTGATCTCCGCGACACGCACCGCGCAGGCGTAGGGCACCTCCTGGTGGGTCAGGCGGAAGATCTTCTCCCGGATGGCCTCGGCGACCCAGAAGGTCTCGGGCTGGTCGGTCAGCGACTCGCGCGGGAAGTGCGGTGGGTGCAGGGGCATGGCCGCCACGATGAGGGCGAGCAGCCGCTCGCAGTTCTCCCCGGTCTCCGCCGAGACCGGCACGATCTCCTTGAACGGAAAAGCGGCGCGGCAGGCGGACATGAGCGGGAGAAGCTTCGACTTGGGCGCAACGAGGTCGTCCTTGTTGAGCACAGCGTACACGGGAACGCGCGTGCCCTTCAGCCGCTGGAAGACGGTGCGGTCGAGTCGTTCGGGGTTCTCCGTCGCCTCGATGACCAGGCAGACGAGGTCCACGTCCTGGAGCGCGCGCTCGGCGGTCTTGACCATCAGCTCGCCGAGCCGGCCCGTGCCCTCGTGGAGGCCCGGCGTGTCCACAAAGACCACCTGGGCGTGAGGCAGGTGCTTGATGCCGGTAATGCGCGTCCGCGTCGTCTGCGGCCGCCGCGAGACGATGGCCATCTTCTCCCCCACCAGCCGGTTGAGAAGGGTCGACTTGCCGACGTTCGGGCGACCCACCAGGGCGACGAAGCCCGCCCGATGCGGTTGGCCCGGCCCATTGGATTGGGAGGTCACGCGAGGAGGCCGTTCCAGAGACGCGGGGGCGCGCGACGGCCGGTCTCGTTCAGTATCTCCCGCTCGCGTTCGTGCATGAGCCGGGCCTCTCCCGGCTCGTGATCGTCCCAGCCCGCCAGGTGCAGGAGCCCATGGACCACCAGCAGGTCGAGCTCGAGCGCCACGGACACTCCCACCCGCTTCGCCTGTCGCCTCGCCGTGTCGGCGCACACAATCACCTCGCCGAGCAGGCGCGACGGCCCCGGTGCGTGGAGATCGAAGGCGAGCACGTCGGTGGTCGTGCGGCGGCGCAGGTACCGCATGTTGAGCCGACGGATCGCGGGGTCGTCCACGACGCTCACGTGGACGTCGCGATCGGCCCGGCCAAGCGCGGAGAGCGCGGACTCGGCCGTCGCGCGCAGTCTCGGCGTCGAGATGCGGACACGGCGTTGGCGATTGCTGACGGCGGCTGACATTACATACCCACCCTAACTCTCTCCTTCCCGGGGAGGGAGAGGGGATCCCGCATCTCCCTCTCCCCCGCCGGGGGAGAGGGCAGGGTGAGGGGGTGTGCTGCGGGCGGGCTTGACGCGGTCGTAGGCGCGGACGATGGCTGAGACGAGATCGTGCCTCACGACATCCCGGTGGTCGAAGTAAATGAAGCGGATCCCGTCGATGTCCTTGAGGACGTGCTGGATCTCGATGAGCCCCGACGGGCGGCTCGGCGGCAGGTCTACCTGGGTGATGTCTCCGGTGATCACCATCTTGGAGTTGAAGCCGAGGCGGGTCAGAAACATCTTCATCTGCTCCGAGGTCGTATTCTGTGCCTCGTCGAGGATGATGAAGGCGTCGTTGAGCGTGCGGCCGCGCATGTAGGCGAGGGGCGCGATCTCGATCGCCCCCTTCTCGCTGAGCGTGGCGACCTTCTCGGCCTCGAGCATGTCGTAGAGCGCGTCGTAGAGCGGGCGGAGGTACGGGTGGAACTTCTCGATCAGGTCCCCGGGAAGGAAGCCCAGCCGCTCGCCCGCCTCGACGGCCGGACGCGTCAGGATAATGCGCGAGACCTCTCGCTTGACGAGAGCCGACACCGCCATGGCCACGGCGAGGTAGGACTTGCCGGTGCCCGCGGGGCCGATCGAGACGACGAGGTCGTGGCTCCGGATCGCGTCGAGGTAGCGCTTCTGATTGGCCGTCTTGGGGCTGATGAGCTTCCGCCGCGACGGCACCGCGATCGCGTCGGCCAGGAAACCCTTGAGGTCGGTGTCGGGCTCGGCGCCGGCGATGCGGAGGGCGGAGCGGATGTCGGCCGCGACCAGCGACGGCCGCGCGCGCAGCATGTCGATCAGCTCGCGCAGCACTTTCTCCGCCTGCTGGAGCCGCTCCTCGTCGCCCCGCAGGGTGACGTCGTGGCCGCGCGACGTCGCCCGGACATCGTACTGCGTCTCGAGCAGCTTCAGGTGCTCGTCGTTGCGCCCGAGCAGGGCGAGCAGGTTGAGGTCCGGCGGGATCAGCACGCGGCGGGTGGCGCTGGCGACATCGCTCACGCGGGGCCGGCTCCTTCGACTACGCGGATCCCCAGATCGCGAAGCTGGCGCGCGTCCACGGGAGCGGGTGCGTCCGTGAGCGGGCAGCTGCCCTTCTGCGTCTTTGGAAATGCAATGACCTCGCGAATGGATTCCTGCCCCGCCAGGCTCGCCGCCAGGCGGTCGAGGCCGAACGCGATGCCTCCCATGGGCGGAGCCCCGAATTCCAGCGCCTCGAGCAGGAAGCCGAAGCGCGCCCGTGCCTCCTCCTTGGAGATGCCGATCAGGCCGAAGAGCCGCTCCTGAACCGACTGCTGGTGTATGCGGATGGAGCCGCCGGCGGCCTCCTGGCCGTTGAGAACGAGGTCATAGGCCTTGGCCCGAGCCTTGCCCGGGTCGGACTCGAGCAGGGGCAGATCCTCGTCCCGCGGCGCCGTGAACGGATGGTGGACGGCGTCCCAGCGCTTCTCGTCCGCGTTCCACTCCACCAGGGGAAAGTCGATCACCCAGGTGAAGACGTCGCGGTCCTGGGGGATCAGCTTGAAGCGCCTGGCCAGATCCACGCGCAGCCGGCCGAGCGCGACCGCCGCGACGGGCGCGGCGTCGCCCACGAGGAGCAGGAGATCGCCCGCGGCAGTGGCGGTCGAGGCAAGGAGCCGGTCCTGCACCGCCCCGAGGAACTTGGCCACGGGCGAGTTGATGCCGTCGGACGTCACCTTGATCCAGACCAGCCCCTTGGCGCCCGCCTGCCTGGCCTCGGCGGTGAGGTCGTCCAGCTCCTTGCGGCTCATCCCGCCGGCTCCGGGAATGCGGAGCGCCTTGACGGCGCCGCCGCCCGCCACGACCTGAGCGAAGGCCTGGAACTCGCCCCCTGCGAAGAGCGCCGAGACGTCGGTCAGCTCCAGCGCAAATCGCAAGTCCGGCTTGTCGGAGCCGAAGCGCGCCATGGCCTCGTCGTAGCCGAGGCGCGGGAAGGGCAGCGAAAGCTCCACGCCCTTTACCCGTCGCCAGATGGCGGCCACCATGCCCTCGACGATGGGCAAGAAATCGTCGCGGTCGAGGAAGGAGGTCTCGATGTCGATCTGCGTGAACTCCGGCTGGCGATCTTTTCGCAGGTCCTCATCCCTGAAACAGCGGACGATCTGGAAATAGCGCTCGAAGCCGGCCACCATCAGGAGCTGCTTGAAGAGCTGGGGCGACTGCGGCAGCGCGTAGAAGCTGCCCGGCTGGAGCCGGCTCGGCACGAGGAAGTCCCGCGCGCCCTCGGGCGTCGAGCGCGTCAGGACGGGTGTCTCCACCTCGAGGAAGCCGTGCTCGTGGAGGTAGTCGCGCACGGC
>JBKPBU010000287.1:0-17315 GCA_046727015.1 Candidatus Methylomirabilota bacterium
GTCTACTCGAGCCCGACCTGAGGCCCCTGCAAGGCGGCGAAAGAGTTCCTTTCGTCTCAGAACGTGCCGTACGAGGACATCAACGTCATGGCGGATCCGCAGGCGCGCGAGCAACTGGTCAAACTGACGGGGCAGATGTCGATTCCGGTCATCCTGGTAGACGATCAGGTCGTCCAAGGCTTCGACAAGGCCAAGCTCAGGAGCCTGCTGGGACTCTAGCCTATTTGTCCTTGTCGAACTGGCTCTTGAGCTTGCGCAGGTGGAGCTTGGCGACGTCCACCCAGTCCTTCTCCGTGGGTTGCGGTCCCGCCAGCTCGATGTATTTCTCCCAGAGGATGATCGATTCCTTCGGATCCACGCGCTCGTAGACGAGCGCCAGGTTGTAGAGCGCACCGGTGTTCTTGCCGTCGAGCTCGACGACCTTGCGGTACTCGCCGATAGCCTCCTGGTAGAGGCCCTTGTCCTCGTAGACCTCGGCCAGCCCCAGGCGGGCCTCAGAGTTGATCGGGTCCAAATCCACCGCTTTCTTGTAGGCCTGCACCGACTCGTAGTAGAGCCCCTTCTCCGAATAGTAGATCTTGCCGAGGCTCGCGAAGACTTTGGCAGAGAGCGGATTGTGGACCAGCGCTTTCTGATAGGCGCCGATGGCGCCATCCACGTCTCCCTTGGCCGCCCTGGCGTCGCCGAGCCCGACATAGGCCTCGGCGTAAAACGGGCGCAAGTCGATGGCTTTCTCGTACGCCCCGACGGCTTCGTCGAAGAGCCTCCGGGGCGCCGTGAGGTAGAGATCGCCCAACCCCTTGTAGGATTCGGGAAAGGTCGGGTCGATCTGGGCGGAAGCGCGGAAGTCCGCCGACGCTTTCCAGCGGTTGCCGAGCGTCTGGTGCACAGTGGCGCGCGCGTACTGGGCGAGGACGAACTGAGAGTCAGCTTCGATGGCCCGGCTCAGGGCGTCGAGGGCGGCCTCGTTGCCGTCCGCGGTGTCGCGATAGGCCGCGATGCGTCCGCGAACGTACGCTTCCCATGCCCTGGGAGAGGTAGTCCCCACCGCCCACTTCTGCATGCGCGCGGCCTCGGGCTCCGTCACCGAGATCTTCATCGCCTTCGCATAGGCGGCAGGCAAGCCGCGGAGCCGCTCGAGCAGTCCGCCCTCGGGCACCACGATCGGGTCCAGCTGACCGCGCTCCACGCGCTCGCCGCGGATCTCGACCCAGCGCCCCAGGAGCACGAGGTCTCCGCCCGAGCGGCGCACCTCCCCGAACATCGCCACGTCGGCGTGCATGGCACGAGCTGCCGCCACCGTGGAGGCCTCGTCCCACATTTCGGGCTGCGGCAGTGTCTTCAGCCGGGCCCTGTTCACCTGAATGAGTCCCGGCACCTGGCGGAAGGCGTTCATCATCGATTGGGCCGCGGCCTCACCCAGCCACAGCTCGTCGCGCAGAAGGTCCGTCGTGGCATAGGGCACGATCAGCACGCTCCTGACCTTCGTCGGCGCAGCCGGGGCGGCAGCCTGGCCCCACGCGGCAACGGGGAGCGCGGCAGTGAGGAGCACGATGCAGGCGATGCGGATGGTCGCGCTAGGTCGTCCGGCTCGTGTCACGGCCACGCCCTCCTTGTCCCATACGCATGGTCTTGAAGCGCTCCGCCACCCTTCCGAAGGCGCCGGGACCGACGCGCCTGAGCGCGATCTCGGGCACCAGCAGGAACGCGGCTGCACCGAGCAGCCACGGCCACAGGTCCAGCGAGAGACGGGACTTGCGACGGTTCTGCCGGAACACGTCCCGCGGCTGGCCCACTGGACCGCCGCCCGTCAGCTCAGAGATTTCTCTGAGGAATGTCTCGTCCACGCCCAGGTCCCGGAACTCCTGCGCATAGGGTACCACCAGCCCAGCCAGCTGCGAGCCGACCATCTGGTCGCCCTTGCGTTGCGCCATGCCGACGAGGTAGACGCCCTCCTGAGAGGCTGGGAAGCGTCCGCGGTAGCGACCGGGACCGATCTGCTCGAGCTCCACCACAGAGCGCTGCTTGTCTGGCGCCACTACCCCGACCTGCGAGTCGAGGAAATTGATGAACTCCCCCTTGCCGTCGATGGCGTCCACCACCACCTCGCCGGTCTCGTCCACACGCGACACCGTCGCCACCGTGTCGCTGCGCGAGCCGGTCCGCAGCGTCCAGCGCGTTGTCTGCGCCCAGAACTTGTTGAAGCCGCCCCAGCGCAGCCAGAGCACGGCCCACTTGCCCTTGGCGTCCGAGGTGAAGGCGGCGGCGCGTCCCAAGCCGTACCGCCACGTCGCCAGCAGCGGATCCTCCTGGTGAGTCATGAGGACCATCTCGGCGTTGCCTTTGAGCGTGGTGGCGACGTAGCCGCCGAGGGGCGGCGCCTCCTTCCAGTCGATTTCCTGGATGGCCTCGTGCCCCGGCGAGGCGACGGATGGCTTGAAGGGCTGCTCGACCAGCGAAGCCTTGGAGGCGAGCTGGGTCTCGAGAGTGAAGATGCGCGGCACGGTCGCGCCCTCGTCCGTGTAGTAGAAGCGCCCACGTCCCCACTTGGCGATGTCCACCATCAGCTGGAGGTCGGCGTCCTTGCCGATGGCGACGGTGGACACGGTGATCTTGTCCTTGGCCATGCGCCGCACGAGGCCGGCGAAATCACCGCGCGTCATCTGGCCGTCGGAAAGGAAGATGACGTGCTTGAGCAGGGCCGGACGGTCGTACAGGACCTGGTAGGCTTCTTTGAGCCCCGGATAGCCGTCCGTGCCGCCGCCGGCCTTGATGGTGGCGATGGCATGATGGATGGCCTGCTTGTCCCGGGCCGGCCGGATCGCCGAATCCCAGACGAACTCGGTGTCCCAGCTCATGACCCCCACCTCGTTGCGGTCATCCAGCAGGTCCACGACGAGGTGCGAGGCCTCCTTCGCGATGTCGAGCTTGGTCGCCTTGTCATCGGTGGTCATGGCCATGGAGCCCGAGCGGTCGATCGAGAGCACGACGGCAAGGCTCGGGATCTCGACCTTCTGCTTGACCTCCATGGTGACGGGCAGCGCCTCTTCGATGGGCGTGCGGTAGTAACCGCCCAGCCCGAAGCTCTCCTCACCACCCAGCATGATGAGCCCGCCGCCCTGCTCGCGGACGTAGTCCCGGATGCCCTCCATCTGCTTCTTCGTCATCTTGAGGGAAGAGACGTTGGAGAGAATGACGCCGTCGTACTTCTGCAGCCCGGCGGTGTCCTTGGGGATGCGCTCCGCCTCGACCAGCTCCACGTCGATGTGCTGCGCGCGAAGGGCGGCGGTCAGGGCCTGGGCCTGGCTGCGGTCCTTCTCCACGAGCAGAACCTGAGGCCGGCCGCGCACCACCACGGTGCCCACGGCCCGGTTGTTTTCTTCAATGATGTCACCCTCGACGTCGAGCGCGGCCTGGTAGACGTGGATGCCGCTCCGCTCGAGCGATTGGCGGTAGGCGAAGACGTTCTTGCCCGCGTTGAGCTTGACGACCTGCGAGCCCAGGAACTCGCCGTTACGAAACATGGACAGCCTGCCCTGGGTCTCGGCCTGGCTCCAGGCGACGACCTTGGCCTGGAAGGGCTCGCCGAACTTGACCTCGCGGGGCAGCAGCATGGACTCGACCACCACCTCCTGCTTGAAGGTGAGCGGGGCCGGCACGTACCAGATGTCGGCGCCCGCGTCCTTGGCGGCCTGGGCCACCGCGAGCGCGTTGCCCACATTCTGGCGGCCGTCCGAGAGGAGCACGAAACGGTTGGCGTGCCCGGGCGGCGCAGTGGCGAGGGCCAGCTGGAGCGCCTGTGCCAGGTTGGTGGCGCGCCCACCCACCTGCACCTGTGGCCGGTCGATCTTGCCGACGGGCTTGAGCGCCTGGTCCACCACCGCCTCTTCGCCGAAGACGATGACACCCGCCTGGTCTCCGGGCCGCGCGCCGCCTCCCGATTGCGCCGCGAAGCGGAAGGCGCTCTCGCGCGCCGCCAGGCTCACGCTGTCCGAGACATCGAGCAGAAAGATGACGTTCAAGCGATCCACCCAGCGCGGCACGGTCGGCCTGGCCAGGGCCAGCAGCACCAGCGCGATGAGCACGCAGCGCAGGCCCAGCGCCCACCGATCGCCCACGTTGTAGGGCATGCCGAGCCGGCCCGCCGTCTGCCGGCGCCAGTAGAGGAAGCCTTCGAGCACCAGGAGGAAGACGGCCAGCGCAGCGAGGAAGGGCCAGAGCTCGCGCACGATGGGCACGGGCGCCGTCTCGGACCGCGCGCCTTCCACGAAGGTCGGAAGCGGCTTGGGCGCAAGCTCCGACTCGTCCGGGTTGAAGAGGTTGACCGCGACCTTGGTCTCACCGCGCGAGGTCGCCACCGTGTAGACGCCGACCTCGTCCGTCTCCGTGTAGCTGACCGCGCCCCGGGCCACCTGGGCGCGCGAGCTCCGGCCCGACGGCGTCGTCACCGTGGCCGTGGTGACGCCGTGCTCGACGGGCAGCACGATCGGCTGACCCGTCTGGAGCGACAGGCTGGCCTGCTCGAGATCGGCCGGGTGCAGCCATCGAAGCGCCCTGGACATCATCACCGGGAAAGCCACGCGCAGCGGCAGATCGGACCGGAAGAGGTCGAAGCCGAAGAAGACGGCCTTGCGGTTCGGCTCCTCGAGGAGGTAGACGAGCGGCCCGCCCACTGCCTCGACGAGGGTCTTGCCGGCCGCCAGCGGCCGCACGCGAAGCGCGTCTTCGATGGCGACCTTGGCGAAGTCCACCTGCCGCATGATGGGATGACTCCGGTCCCAGTCCATGATCACCGGCGACTCGAGCCTGCCCAGGACCTCCAGTGGCACGTCGGGAGGCGCGGTGTTGACGAGCACGAAGCGCCCGCTGCCGATCCGCGCCGGGCTGACGCTGTCCAGCACCACGACGTCGAATCCCTCCATGCCGCCCGAGTACGCGTCGGGCTTGCGCACCTCGAGCTTGACTTGAGGATCGGTCGAGAGCTCCTTCTCAAGGAAGAGGTTGCCGGGGCTCACCAGGAGCACCTGGAACGTCCGCGCGGGCGCGATGACGGCGTAGGCGATGTCGTCGGCCGCGAGGTCGTCCGTGACGTTGAGCCGCGCGCGCAGTACCCCTCCTCCCGAGTGGGAGAAGGGCAGCACGACGGCGCGCCGCACCTGCGGGTCGAGCGTCAGCGTTTTCTCCGCCACCACCTCGCCGTCGATCGTGAGCGAGAACGAGAAGCTCTCGGCCTGGTCCGAGAAGTTGACGAATGACACGAACGCCTGCGAGTCGAAGGCGCCGATGTAGTTGCGCCTTACCGCCAGATTGGTGATGGCGACGTTGCGCCCGCGCTGGCCCACCCCCACCCACCGCACGCGGACGTCGTCGGCCTGCCCGCGGAGCGCGCCCGGATGGGCGCCGTCCGTGAAGACGTGGATCTCCGCCTGCGCGTCCTGCCCGACGAGGGCGCGGGCCGTGCGGACGGCCTCGCCGAGCCGGTTGGGCAGATCGCGCGCGTAGGCATTCCGAATCGCCGCCAGCGTCTGCTCCCGGTCGTGGCTGAAGGGCGCGAGCACGCGCGGCTGGACGGCGGCCTCGATGACCATGACTTCGGCGCCCGCCCCGAGGCCGCCGACGAGGCCGAGCGCCTCGCGCTGGGCGCGGGCGAAGCGCGAGGGCGAGACGTCCGTCGCCTTCATCGAGGCGGAGGTATCGAGGACGACGACGATGCGCTTGGCGCCGTGACCCATCACGGTGACGGCGGGGCGCGCGAGGGCCAGGGCGAGGGCGACCAGCACGAGCAACTGCAGGATGAGCAGCGGATCGCGCTGGAGACGCTGGAAGAAGGCCGAGGCCTCACGATCGCGCAACGCCGGGTCCCAGAGGAGGAGACTCGACACGGTCGCCTGGCGTCGCCGCACCTTGAGGAAGTACAGCAGCAGCAGGGGGAGGGCGAGCGTCCCCACGAGCAGAGCGAGCGGCGAGAGGAAGTTCATGCGAGCAGGAGTCCTTTGAGCTGACGCAGGAGCATCTCTTCCACGGGGATGTCGGTGGTCACGCGATGGTAGGTGATCTCGTTGGCGCGGCAGAAGCTCTCCGCGCGCCCGAGGAACGCGCCGAGGCGCTGACGATACTCGCCCATCGCCTCGCCGTCCATGGTCAGGTCGCGCATCTCGCCGGTCTCGGCATCCGTCAAGCGCAGGTCGCCCGCGAGAATCGGGTTCATCTCCTCAGGCGCCAGCACGTGGATCACGTGCACGTCGAATCGGCGCTCGAGCAGCGCCTTGAGCCCCGGCTCGTAGCCGGCCGGATCCAGCAGATCGGAGATGAGCACGGCCACCCCCGCCTCCCGGGAGCGGAGCGCGTAGGTCGCCAGACCCTCGCTGAGCCCGGTCGGGCCCCCGGCCCGGAGCCGCGCGGCGAAGTCCAGGAGCGAGAGGAGCTGCCCGCGGCCGCGGGTGGGATTCCAGCCCTCGGCCATGCGGTCGCGCACGACGGCGACTCCGACTCGCTCGAGGTTGACGAGGCCCACGAATCCGAGCGCCGCCGCAAGCCGGGCGGCGTAGTGGAGCTTGGACGGCTCGCCGAAGCTCATGGAGCCCGAACCGTCGAGGAGGAGGTGGAGACAGAGGTCCTCCTCATCGACGAAGAGCTTGAGGTAGAGGCGATCGAGGCGTCCGTAGATGTTCCAGTCGACGTAACGCAGGTCGTCGCCGACCCCGTACTGCCGGTAGTCGGAGAATTCCACGCTCATGCCCTTGCGCGGGCTCTTGCGCTCGCCGTGCGTCCGCCCGCGGAAGGCGCGACGCGAAATGAGCGTCAGCCGCTCGAGCTGCGTCAGGAACTCTGACGAGAGAAGGTCCTGCCCCCGGCTCGCGGTGGCCACTCGCTATCTTTCGTCGAGCGCCTTGAAGTAGTCCTTCACCTGCCCGTGGTAGTCGCGCGGGACCTGCTCCCGGACGATGTCTTCCTCCATCTGCTTGCGGTACTGGCCGAGCACGCCCAGGTACTGGAGCCGCGACGGCACGTTCCCACCGCGACCCACGAGGTTGGTGTCCATTCCGTCCTTGCGGCCGGCCCGCGCCTCGCCCTCGACACCGACGTCGAAGGGACTGGTGCGGAGACGCTGGCTCGGATCGCCCTTGGGACTGCCACTCTTGCCCTTGCCGGGCAGCGATCCCTCGCCCTCGGGCCAATCGCCTTCGTCCCCGTGCGCACCGCCCTGCCCGCGGTCGCCGCGGCGGCCCGAGCGCCGCTCGTCCTCGCGACCGCCGCGAAGGCCCTTGCCGTCGCGGCCCTTCTCCTCCATCGCGCGAAGCTTGTTGAGCGCCCGCTCCATGGCTTCCATGGCCCGATCGCTCTGCCCCTGCTCGAGCGCCTCCATGCCCTCGTTGAGATCGCCCTGGTAGTTCGGGTCGCCCTTGCGGCCGAGACGCTCCATCTCGCGCAGGAGGTCGCGCAGCTTGTCGGGGGAGAACTGGTCGCCCTTGAGCCCCCCGCGCAGGGCTTTGGCCTTCTGGAAGACCATGCGCTGCTGGCTCTGCGTGAAGTCGCGCTGGAGGTCCGGCAGACGGTCGACCTGATCGAGCATGCGAATGCGCTCGTCACCCTTCTTCAGGAACGCGTTGAAGTCGGGCGTCTGAGAGGCAAGCGAGGTGTCCTTGAAGACAGCCGCGAGATCGCCGGGCTGGCTGGCCCCGCCGGCGCCCGCGCGCGGGCCGAACGTCCTCTCCTGGACCTCAGCGCGCCGGGCCTCCTCCCGCCTGGCGGCGTTCGGGCGCTCCTGACTCTCGAGGCCCCCGGTACGCTCCGGTGGCTTCTCCTCGTCGTCCTGGCGCGAGCCGGAGAGGCTCGGCAAGGCGCCCTGGGGAAGGGGGATGGCGGGGGCAAGCGCCAGCGCGATTCCGAGCACGAGCGGCACCGGGACGAGGCGCGCCTCGCGCGGGATGCGGCGGGGAATGACGCGGCGGCCCTGCATCGCCTGCACACGCGCCACCGCGTCGGCCACGAGAGCGTCCACGAGCGGGGTGCGGTCCGAGCGGTCGGCCCATTCGAGCGCCGTCGCGATGCGATCCTGGAGTCCGTAGCCCCTGTCCGCCAAGCGCGCGGCCTCGCCAGACGGCAGCGGCATCAGATACCCGGCGACGGCGCCCACGATCGCGCCCACGGCAAGACAGCCACCTGCCCACAGAAACCCGGACCAGCCGAGGGAGTCCCGCAGGACGAGCGGCAACAAGGCGGCCAGGGCTCCGCCGAAGAGGCCGCGGAGCCCGTAGAACTCGGCGCGGCGCACGCGGATCTGCCGAGAGACATCGGCGACCGCGCGCTGCAGGATCGTCAGGTCGGGCATGCGCCCTCCTCGACACGCTAGCGGAGAAACACCTCTTTCTCCGCCGCGCTCAGGTTCTCCGCCGCCTCGATGATATGCGCGATGAGCCGGTCCACGTCCACCCCTTCGGCCTCGCCCTCGAAGTTGAGGATGAGCCGGTGACGGAGGGCCGGAAGCGCCATCGCGCGCAGATCCTCCACGCTGACGTTGTAGCGCCCTTCAGTGAGCGCGCGAACCTTGGCGCCGAGGACGAGCGCCTGGGCTCCCCGCGGGCTCGCGCCGTACCGGACGAAGCGCCGGGTCTGCTCCGGCGCGCGCTCCCACTGCGGGTGGCTCGCCAGCACGATGAGCGCCGCCAAATCGCGCACGTGCGAGGCGATGGGCACCTCCCGCACCAGCTCTCGGAAGGCGAGCACGCGCGGCCCCGACATGACGCGGTGCACGCTCACCTCACGCACCTGCGTCGTTCGGTCGATGATCTCGGTCAGGTCTTCGAGCGCCGGGTACTGGACCCGCAGCTTGAAGAGGAAGCGGTCGAGCTGGGCTTCGGGCAGCGGATAGGTGCCCTCCATCTCGATCGGGTTCTGCGTCGCCAGAACGAAGAACGGCTGCGGCAGCGGATGCGCGGTGCCGGAGCTCGTCACGGCGCCCTCCTGCATGCCCTCGAGAAGGGCCGACTGCGTCTTGGGCGTCGCGCGGTTGACCTCGTCGGCGAGCAGGATGTGGGCGAAGATGGGCCCGCGCTGGAACTGGAAGTGCTTTCGTCCCGTCTCGTCCTCCAGGATCATGTTGGTGCCCATGATGTCGCCGGGCATCAGGTCGGGTGTGAACTGGATCCGGGAGAAGGAGAGATCGAGGCTCTCGGAGAGCGTCTTGATGAGGAGCGTCTTGCCAAGCCCCGGCACGCCTTCCAGGAGCACGTGCCCTCCCGCGAAGAGTCCGATGAGCACATGGGCGACGACGTCGTCGTGCCCGACGATGACCTTGCGAATCTCGCCCCGGAGGGTCTGGAATTCCGCGACGAACTCCTGGACCCGCTGTTCCTGCGACTGAGGCAGCGTCGGAGACTGCGGCATGCGAGACTCCTTTCCCATCTGAATGGGACGGCGGCTGTCGAATTGACCCATCATATGGGTGGTTCCCCCGCGCGTCAACCGATCGCCGGGCGACGCCCGTTTCATGGGCACGCGCGCGTCAGGGTGTCGTAGACCCGCGCGTAGCGCTCGATCTCTTCCGCGAGACCGAACCGCGCCACGCGAGCACGCCCGGCCTCGCCGAGCCTGCGGCGGAGCCCGGCGTCGCCCAGGAGACGCGTTGCCTTGTCGGCGAAGGCGTCGGGACCCGTGAAGAGGAGTCCCGTGACGCCGTCCTCGATCAGGGAGCGGTTGCCCTCGATGTCGGACGCGAGCACGGCGCGTCCGAATGCGAGCGCCTCGAGCACGGAGTTGGCCATGCCGCCCTCCGACAGCGAGCAGTTGAGAACAATGTCGGCGTCGTGGAGCGCGGCGGGCATGGCCGCGTGCGGCACCTCGCCCAGGTAGCGCGCCCACGGCCGGCCGGCCAGAGCGCAGAGAAGGGCCGCGCCCTCGCCGGCGTCCAGGATGGGGCCGACGTAGCGGAGCTCGAAGCCGGGGTACCGGCTCGCCACGGCGTCGAGAGGGACCAGCGGGAAGCGCGGGCGCTTGACCGGGCGAATGCCGGCGGGGAAGAGCATGACGGGAGCCCGCGCCCCCGGTGCCGGCTCGGGTGCGAGGCGGGGAGCCGGAAGATCCACGCTCTGCGGCACGATCACCACCCGCGCCGAGATCCCGGGCACCGCGCGCGCCGCGAGAGTCGCGATCGAATCATGAAAGGCCGTGACAACCGCTGCGCCCTCGAGCACCTCGCGCACGGTCGCGGTCCGCTCGGCGTCGAAAAGGTCCAAGTTCACGTCGGTACCGGTGAGCGTCACGACGAGCGGACACTCGATGCGCCTGGCCAGTGTCAGTCCGAGTGGCCCGGCCCGGTAGGCGTGGAAGGCGTGGATGAGGGCGGGATGATACTCCGAGGCTCGCCGCTCGAGCGATGACGGCGTCATGGTCGAAAGGTCCCAGATCTCGATGTCGATGCCGCGAGCGCGCAGGCCGCGCGCGATGCGCTCGACGGTGACCGCGTTGCCTCGAATGGACGGGAAGGCGAAAGGGGTCAGGAGGGCAAGACGGCGGGACATGGGCGAGGCAAGGGTACACGCGGCCCCCCTTCAGGGCAATGCGCCTTGAAGCCATACGGAGCGGCCAGCGGAAGTCGTCTGTGGTATCGTTCTCCCAACGGCGCCTCACAGGCGGGGAGGAGCGGATGGCCGAAGGGCAGGAAGGCATGGAGTGTCCGGAGTGCATGGATCTGCTCGCGGATTACATCGACGGCTCCCTGCCCCGGCACCAGGCCGAGCTCCTCGAATGGCACCTCGAGGGCTGTGGACCCTGCGTCGCGTTCGTGAAGACCTACAAGGGCACGGTGGACGCGGCCAGGCGCCTGCGCGAGACGACGCTACCGCCGGAGCTGAAAGAGAAGCTGCGAGCGTTCTTGAAGCGCTCCGCCCAGCCCTAGTCCACGCCAGGCCGCGATCCCGCCTGGCGAAGTAAATCGGCTCGGGGCCGGAGTCACCGGACCGCTATCCCGATCTCCGCCGTAACCTCGCCGATCTCCCAGCAGGGCTCCCCCAGGCGCTTGAAGCCCTCGTGGACCAAGCGCGTGTGCTCGGGCGCCACCGCGAAGAGAAGCCCGCCCGAAGTCTCGGACTCGAAGAGCAGGCCCGTGTGCGCGGCTCCGATGGACGGTCCGAGCGACAGCCGGCCGCGCGCCCCGAGGGTATGCTCGAGATGCGCCCGGTTGCGCTTCATCCCTCCGCTGAATGTTCCCTTTTCGGCCAGTCCCAGCGCTCCCGGGAGGATCGGGATGTCCTGCAGGCGCAGCCCGATGCCCGCACCCGAGGCCTCGACCATCTCGGCGGCGTGGCCGAGCAGACCGAAGCCCGAGATGTCCGTCGCTCCGCGTACGGCGGCCTCCCGCGCCACGTCGGCGGCGGCGCGGTTGAGACGCAGCATGCTCTGCACCGCGCCCTCGAGAACGGCCGGTCCGCAGGCATCATCCTTGGCGGCCGTGGCGATCACACCCGTACCCAGCGGCTTCGACAGGAAGAGCCGGTGCCCGGGCCTGAGTCCACCCTTGATGAAGATGCGCTTGGGGTGGACCTTGCCGGTGACAGCGAGGCCGTACTTGGGCTCGGCGTCCACCACGGTGTGGCCACCGGCGAGGACCCCGCCGGCCTCGAGCACCTTGTCGGAGCCGCCCTTGAACACCGCGGCGATGACCTCCTTCGGCATGTCGCGCGGGAAGCCCGCCACGTTGAGCGCGAAGAGAACCTGCCCGCCCATCGCGTAGACGTCGGACATCGAGTTGGCGGCGGCGATCGCGCCGTAGAGGTAGGGATCGTCCACGATGGGCGGAAAGAAATCCACCGTGCTGACGATCGCGAGCTCGTCGGTGATGCGATAGACGGCAGCGTCGTCGCTATGCGCGAGGCCCACCAGGAGATCGGCGTGCTCGTGGCGGATGAGGCCGCCCAACACGTCCTGGAGATCCCCAGGACCCATCTTGGATGCTCAGCCGGCGCAGGCCGCGTAGCTCGTCAGCCGGATCTGCTTGCCCGTCTTCGGGTCCGTCATCCGGGCATCCATGCTGTTTCCCATGCCATTCCCCATGGCGTTTCGACGCCCCGCGGATCCTGGGCGATTCCGGCCGGCTCAGGCCGACTCGGACTCCACGAAGGAGCGGAAGGCCTCGGCCAGCGGCGAGCGGCTGCGGTCCCGGTGGGTGGCGATGTGGAAGGCGCGCGTAACCGTGAGGTCGCGAAGGCGGAGGCACGAGACGAGCCCGGCGCGGCACTCCTCTTCGACGGCGCGGAGCGAGATGACGGACACGCCCACGCCGGCCTTGACGGCCTGCTTGATGGCCTGGGTCGAGCCCATCTCCCCCACGACACGGAAGGCCGAGAGGTCCACGCCGGCCTGGGCCAGCGCCGCTTCGAGGGCCGCGCGCGTCCCGGAGCCCCGCTCGCGCAGGAGCAGCGGCTCGGCGCGGAGGTCGGCGAGCCCGATCTCCTTCTTGCCGTGCCACGGGTGGCCGATCGGCACGACGAGAACCAATTCGTCGGGCATCAGCTCGCGGAACTCGACTCCCCGGTGGGGCAGCCGCGCGCCGACCACGCCGACCTCGGCGCGGCCCTCGGCCACCCAATCCACGACGGCTCGGCTGTCGCCGATCAGGAGCGTGATCGCGATGTCCGGAAACTTCTCCTTGAAGCGACCGATGAGCGGTGGCAGCACGTACTCGCCGGGGATGGTGCTCGCGGCCACGAGGAGGTCACCCGCCAGCCGGCCCTGAAAGCTGTCCATGGCCTGGAGCGTCTCGCGCTGGAGCTGGAGCATCCGCGTGGCGTGCGAGAGGAGCAGGCGGCCCGCGCTCGTGGGCTCTGCCCCGCGGCCGAGCCGGTCGAGAAGCCGCACGCCCAGCTCCTGTTCGAGCGTGCGGATGTGCTCGGAAATCGTGGGCTGGGTGAGGAACAGCGCCAGCGCAGCCTTCGAGAAGGACTTGAGCTCGGCCACCTTCACGAAGATCTCGAGCTGCCTCAGATCCATGGTGCGAAGTATAGGCGGGGGACTGCGCGGTGTCTACCGGAGGGACGGCAAGGGGCGTGGTCGCGGGCTGTTGGTGTCGGTGTCAGAGAGGACGCGCGGAATCAGTGACAGCCACAGCCGCCACCGCAGCAGCCACCGCTTCCGGCCATGCTCCCGCCGGCAAACGTGCCGCCGGCGCTCCGCAGACCGAACCCGGACAGGCGCCGCGTGACGCGGGCGCTCTGGCAGCCGGGACACGCGACTGCTGCCGGGATGCTCTGCACATATTTCTCGAATTCCCGCTCGCACTGGTTGCAGCGGTACTCATAGATCGGCATCACTCTCCCCTTAGCGGCCGGGCGCCTACTGGCCGCCTCGCTGGACGTAGCTCTTCACGAATTCCTCGGCATTCTCCTCGAGGATGTCATCGATCTCGTCCAGGAGGTTGTCGAGGTCCTCCTTGATCTTCTTGCCTTTCTTGGCGAGCTCCGGGTTTGCCCCGGCCGCGTCCTCCCCGCCTTCGGGCTTGGTGGGTCTTGTCTCCTTCTTCTTCTGTTCAGCCATGAGCGGTCACCTCCTGGCCCCCGGATCGGGGCCGGCGCCGGGGCCTAGATCGTCGGGAGGACGATCCCCTGCTGACCCTGGTACTTCCCCTGCCTGTCCGCGTAGGACGTCTGGCAGGCCTCGTCGGACTCGAAGAAGAGGACCTGGGCGATCCCCTCGTTGGCGTAGATCTTGGCCGGCAGCGGCGTGGTGTTGCTGATCTCGAGCGTCACGAATCCTTCCCACTCGGGCTCGAAGGGCGTGACGTTCGTGATGATGCCGCAGCGGGCGTAGGTGGACTTGCCCACGCAGAGAGTCAGCACGTTGCGCGGGATCTTGAAGTACTCGACCGACCTCCCCAGCACGAAAGAGTTGGGCGGCACGATGCAGACCGGTCCCTGATAGTCCACGAATGAGCGCGGGTCGAACGCCTTGGGATCCACGATGGTGTTGTTGATATTGGTGAAGATCTTGAACTCGTCGGCGATCCGGAGATCGTAGCCGTAGGACGAGAGGCCGTAGGAGATCACGGCGGAGCGGACCTGCCGCTCCTCGAAGGGCTTGATCATGCCCTGCTCGAGGGCCAACTGCCTGATCCACCGGTCGCTCTTGATCACGCGTTCACCGTGCAGGCATCGTATCGCCCCGAGTCGGAGCGAGTCAAGTCCTGCCGCCTCTCACTCGGGTAACCGGCGGTCACGGGCGGCGGTTCCATGTCGCTCCCGTCGTGTCCACCGGCAGGGGGAGCGCGCGTCCGGCCACGCCCACCGAGGTCAACGCCTGCTCCATGGCCCGGGCCACCGGTTGCGTGGCGCCGCGCACCGCGGCGAGGAGCGAAGGCCCCGCGCCGGAGAGGACACATCCCAGGGCGCCCGCTTCGAGAGCAGCGCGGCGCACGGCATCCATCCACGGGAAGAGCGCCTGGCGCTGGGGCTGGTGCAGCCGGTCGTCCATCGCCACACCCAGCACATCCACGCGCCCCGAGGCGAACGCGGCCAGGAGGAGGCCCATCCGCTGGAGGTTGAACACTGCGTCGGCGCGCGTGACGGTCTCGGGCAGGACCGCCCGCGCCTCGTGCGTCGAGCTCTCGGGTTCGGGCACGAGGACCACCCAGAGTAGATCTGTCGGCACCCGCAGGGACACGGCGGCGACACTCTCGCCCGATACGCAGGAGACCGTGAGTCCTCCCAGAAGCGCCGCGGCGACATTGTCGGGATGCCCCTCGGCCCGGCAGGCCAGGGCGAGGAGGGCGTCCCGATCGAGCGGCGATCCCAGCATCGCGTTGGCGGCCACGAGCCCGCCGACCCAGGCCGCGGCGCTCGAGCCGAGGCCCCGCGCCGGAGGAATCCGGTTGAGGCAGCGGATGGCCGCGCCGGGGAACCGCCGCCCCGCCGCCTCATAAGCCATGCGCGCGGCGCGGGCCACCACGTTGGCGGCGCCGGAGTCGAGACGGCCCGCGCCCTCGCCTTCGATCGCGACCGTGACACCGTCGGCCTCGTCGTAGACGATCTCGTTGTAGAGGCCGAGCGCGAGGCCCAGCACGTCGAATCCTGGCCCCAAGTTGGCCGACGTCGCCGGCACCCGCACGTCGATGCTCATACAAAAAGAATACCCGCCCGCCGCGCCTTCATCCTACAAACCCGCAACGAAGCAGATGGGCCCTTATCGACGGCCTACCGGCGGCGACCGCCGAACCAGCCCAGGTCGCCCCGGTCATGGATATACAGGAAGGCCCTGACCGTGATGGCGCCGAGCAGGAAGATGATGACCATGGACAGGGCGAGGTCGACCGCGGTCAGGTAGTAGAGGTTCGTCGGGGTAAGGATGCCGTGGATGCCCCAGACGCCGAGCACGAGCGCCCCTGAGTTGAGGACGAGATCGTGGAGCGGGCGCAGGAAGACGGAATAGGCCGCCGCCGAAGCGATCAGGAGCACGAGCAGCACGGCGAGCACGCGGACGTAGCGAGGCCGCTCGAACTGCAGCTCGAACGCGTCCAGGTAGTCGTAGGGGTCATCCGGAGCACGAAGGCTTTGGGGATCCAGCAAGGTCGGCCCGATCATGATCTGGCGGGGAAGCAGCTCCTGCAGGGAGAGGAACAGGTGCCCGCTCGCTTCGGCCGCGGACAGGGTCTCGGGCTTGTTGTCCCCACGCAGGCGCTGCAGGACCACGCCGATGACGAGGCTGTAGGTGTCGAACGGATAGCGGATCGGGTGCCCACGGACCGGAAGCTGGATCACCTCCGAGAACTCCACGTTGTTCTGAGCGAGCGTCACCCCGGCGGACGGGGGCATGCCGTCCGCGTCGATGTCGTCGGCGGTGACGGCCACGAAGAGAATCCGGTCGTTCCAATCGCACTCGACGCAGCGATGGTGGCCGGAGACACGGATGTTCATGACAAGCGCCGATTCGTCGATGGAGACGAAGGCCAGGTGCAGCTTGGTGTGGTTCGGGCGCGCCGTGTCGGGCCGTCCCCTCGTGAGCTTGACGACCCGCCCGGTCGCCGGCCCGAAAAGATCATCCAGCACGCTCTTCAAGGAGAAGGGCAGCGTCACCACGATGCTGAGCACCACCAGCCCCGTGAGAAAGAAGGCAACGCGGTATCGGAGCGGCGGGGCCCGGTCGGGCTCGCTGGCGCCGCCCTCGCCCGGGTTCATGGCCGGCCTACAAACGCTTGAGCAGCCACGCGGGCGTGAGACTGATCGTCCAGGAGTTGAGGACGATGTAGTAGTTCGTGGCGACCAGCACGCCCACCACGACGAGCAGCACGCCCGCCCCCCGCTCCACCACGTTGATAAGCGGCCGGTAGCGCTTGAAGAAGCGCAGGAAGACGCCGAGACCGGCCGAGAAGACGAGGAAGGGCACGCCGAGCCCAGCCGAGTAGGCCAGGAGCAATCCCACGCCCCGGTCGACGGTCCTCTCGTTGCTCGCCAGTGTGAGGATGGCGCCCAGGATGGGGCCGACGCAGGGTGTCCAGCCGATCGCGAAGGTCAACCCCACCGCGAAGGAGCCGAGAAACCCGGCGGGCTTGCTGCGGATCTGGAACTGGACCGTGCGACCGAGGGGGCCCCACTTGAGCACGCCCGCGATGACGAGACCGAAGAGGGCGATCAGCACACCCCCGCCGATCCGGATCCAGTCGCGATAGTCGAGGAGGAACTGCCCGGCGGCGCTGAAGGTGGCGCCGAGGCTCACGAACACCACCGTGAAGCCCGCGATGAAAGCGAGCGAGTGCAGCATCACGAGGGAACGCTCGAAGCCCGAGACCTCCCGGGCCAGCCGGTCTACCGACATCCCGGTGACGAACGAGAGGTAGGACGGGAAGAGCGGCAGGACGCAGGGGGAAAGGAAAGAGAAGAGACCAGCCGAGAAGGCGACCAGCACCCCGAGGGTCTCACCCACGGGGCTTCCCATCCTTTAACAACGCCTCGAAGAAGGCGAAGGAGGCCCGACCATCCCAGTCCCGGGGACCCAGAGCGATGGCCCGGAGCGCGCCGTTCCGATCGATGATGAAGGTGGAGGGCACGGAATGGGCGCCGTAGAGCTGGGCGATTTCCATTTTCGGGTCGAGTCCTATCGCGTAGGTGTACTTGGCCCGCTCGATGTAGGGCTTGACGGTCTTCGCTCCCCCCGAGTCCATGCTGAGCGCGATGACGACGAGGCCCTCGCCCTTGTAGCGCTGCCAGAGGCGCTCCATGGCGGGCATCTCCTCCTTGCACGGCCCGCACCACGTCGCCCAGAGATTGAGGAAGACAACCTTGCCCTTGAAATCGGCGAGGTTGAGCCTGCCGCCGTCGAGCGCGGCGATC
>JBKPBU010000288.1:0-1663 GCA_046727015.1 Candidatus Methylomirabilota bacterium
TCGCTGCACGGCCAGGGGCTGGACTACCGCGACGTCGCCCTCTTCTACCGTACCAACGCCCAGTCGCGCGTCCTCGAGGACGCGCTGCGCCGCGCGAGCATCCCCTACGTCATCGTGGGCGGCGTGCGTTTCTACGAGCGGCGCGAGATCAAGGACGTGCTCGCCTACCTGCGCCTCGCCGTCAACCCGGCCGACGACGTCGCCTTCCGCCGCGCCATCGCGGCGCCCAGCCGCGGCATCGGCAAGGCCACGCTCGACCGCGTGGCCGGGGCCGCCCGGGCGCGGGGGATTTCCCTCCTGGCGGCGTGCACGGCGCTGCCCGCCGAGATGACGCCCAAGTCGCGCCGCACCCTCGAGGACTTCGCGCGGCTCGTCGCCCGCCTCGCCGAGCGGCGGACGACCGCGACGGTGCCGGCGCTCATCGACGAGGTGGCGGGTAGCTCCGGCCTTCGCGATGCCCTCAAGGCGGAGCGCACGGCCGAGGCCGATGCGCGGCTCGAGAACATCGAGGAGCTGGTGGCGGCCTCCGAGGAGTTCGTGGCCGCCCAGGAATTGGCGGGCGTCCCGGGGGCTCCCCTCGAAGCTTTCCTCGATTCGATCGCCCTCGTGGCGGACGTGGACGCCCTCGACGACGACGCGGAGGGCGTCACCCTCATGACCCTCCACTCGGCCAAGGGACTCGAGTTCCCCGCGGTCTTTCTCACCGGAATGGAGGAAGGCGTCTTCCCGCACTCGCGGTCCATGGACGACCCCGAGGAGCTCGAGGAGGAGCGACGGCTCTTCTATGTCGGCGTCACGCGGGCGGAACAGCGGCTGTGGCTCTCCTACGCGCTGCACCGGCGCATCCAGGGCTACGGGGTGGGAGAGCCCTCGCGCTTTCTCCTGGAAGTCCCCGAGGACCAGATCGTGCTGCTCAACGCGCCCCGCCCCGATCCTGCCGGACGTGCCATGGCCGTCCCCGCGCCATCCGAGACCGCCGTGGACGACGACCTGCCTTTCCGCGTGGGCGCGAAGCTCCGTCACGCGCGCTGGGGCGAGGGGCTCCTCGTCGGCATCCAGAGAGAAGGCAGCGACATCATCGCCACCGTGCACTTCGCCAGCGTGGGCCGCAAGCGCCTGTCGCTCGAATACGCGCACCTCGAGGAGCTCTAGGGTGGCAATCAGGCCCCCGCTGACAATAGAGAGACATGCCTGAGCCCAAGATCACGATGCGGGAGGTGGAGCAGGTCGCGCGCCTCGCGCGGCTGGCGCTCTCCGACGCCGAGAAAGAGCGCATGCGCCGCGAGCTGGACGGCATCCTGTCCTATATCGACAAGCTCCGCGCGCTGGACACCGAGGGCGTGCCGCCGACGTCCCACGCCGTGCCCATGACCAACGTGATGCGCGAGGACGAGCCGGTGCCGTCGCTGCCGCAGGCCGACATGCTGGCGAACGCGCCCGACCGGAGCGGCGACTTCTTCCGCGTGCCCAAGATCATTGAAGAATAGTCCATAGGCGAGTAGGCGATGCTGACCGACCTCACCATCCACGAATTGGGCGCGCGCTTTCGTCAAAACGACGCGACGCCCACCGAGGCCGCTCGCGAGTACCTCGACCGCATCGCGGCGCTCGATCCCAAGGTGAAGGCGTACCTGACGGTCACGGCGGAGGCCGCGCTCGCGAG
>JBKPBU010000289.1:0-1603 GCA_046727015.1 Candidatus Methylomirabilota bacterium
TCAGCGCCGCGTGAAAGTGCCCGGGATCGAGAAAGAGCAGCGTGTGCACGTGTCTACGGCAGCTTGGCCTTCGCCTTTTCGTAGGTCTGCTTGACGGAGTCCATCGCCGAGTTCGCGCCGGCCTTGACGTCGTCCCACTTCGAGGCGGAGGCGGATTTGACGGCCTCCATCTTCTCGCCGAGGACGGCCTTCTGCCTGTCGAGCGCCTCCATGTCGCGCGCGAACTCCGCCTTGACCGAATCGCTCGCGCGCCCGGCCTTGGCCTTGAGATCGTCGATCTTGACGTCGAGCTCCCGCATCTCCGCGGTGAGCTTGCGCTGGTACTCTTCCTTTTTCTCGTAGGTATAGTCCGCGGCCTGGCGGCTATCCTCCTTCACGCCTGAAACCGTGTTGCAGCCCACGAGAAGGCTGACCCCAATGAGCGCGGTCCAGAGAGTTCGCATGGATCCTCCTGCGCAGACGGTAGACGAGGCTGCGTGGCCCGTCAAGCCGCCAGCCGATGCACGGCGAGGGCGGAGAGTCCGCAGGCGGCGATGAGGCCTGCCATGGGCACAGCGGTGCCGTTGCCGAGCGCGCCCAGCAGCGTCCCGACGGCGGCGCCTGCCCCGAACTGCACCGTGCCGAGGAGAGCCGATGCGCTGCCGGCATTCCGGCCCTGGGGCGCGAGCGCGGCGGCGGCGACGTTCGGCAGGACGAAGCCCAGGCTCGAGATGTAGACGAAGAGCGGGAGGAGGAGTCCCGGCAGCCCGCCGGCGTCTGTCAAGGCGGTGACGAGCAGAAGCACGCCGGCAGAGGCGGTGACGATGAGCGCGCGAGAGAGGATGTAAGCGCCGGCGGCTCGACCCAGGAGCGCGCGGTTGCACTGGGATGCGACGATGAGGCCGAGGGAGTTCAAGCCGAAGAGCCAGCCGAAGTGGTCGGGCCTGACTCCGTGGATCTTCATGAAGACGAAGGGGGAGCCGAAGATGTAGGTGAACATGCCCGAGATGACGAGGGCGCCCGAAAGGTTGTAGCGCATGAAGAGCCGGTCGCGCAGGAGCTGTCCGTAGACGCGCAGCGCGTTGCCCAAGCCTCCGGTCGAGCGGCGCTCGGGAGGCAGGGACTCGCCGAGGACGAGGAGGACGGCGATCAGGCAGATGAGCCCGAAGGCTCCCAGTGTCCAGAAGATTGCCCGCCAGCCGAAGTGGACGAGTATCTGACCGCCCACCAGCGGCGCCAGGATGGGCGCGAGCCCCATCACCAACATGAGGAGAGAGAAGACGCGGGCCGCCTCCCGCTCGTCGAAGCGATCGCGGACGATAGCGCGCGCGATGACGATGCCCGCGCACCCGCCGATGGACTGGACGAAGCGCCACGCCACGAGGCCCTCGATGGAACGCGCAAGAGCGCAGGCCGCGGACGCCAAGGCGAAGAGCGTGAGGCCGAAGCAGAGCGCGCCCATGCGCCCGTAGCGATCCGAGATCGGGCCGTAGAAGGCCTGGCTCAACCCCAGGCCGCCGAAGAAGACCGCGAGCGTCCACTGCACCTGCGCGTCGCTTGCCGCGAGGTCGCGCGAGATGGCCTCGAAGCTCGGCAGGTACATGTCGATCGACAGCGGCCCGAA
>JBKPBU010000290.1:0-3060 GCA_046727015.1 Candidatus Methylomirabilota bacterium
TCGAGTGAGGAAGAGGGAACGGGCGCTCCTGGCGGCCTTGCGGCTGCCCAGGCAGCGCCGCTACGAAGTGGAAGAGTCGCTGGACGAGCTGGGCCGCCTCGCCGTGTCGGCCGGCGCCGAGGTGGTGGGCCGCGTCACCCAGGAGCGGCACGCGCCCACGCCCAAGCTCTACTTCGGCAAGGGCAAGGTGGACGAGCTCAAGGTCTCCTCGGAGCGCGAGGGCGCCAACCTGATGATTTCCGACGACGCGCTCTCGCCGGCCCAGGAGCGCAACCTCGGCGGCTCGCTCGGGCTCAAGGTCATCGACCGCACCGCGCTCATCCTCGACATCTTCGCCCAGCGGGCGCGGACCATGGAGGGCAAGCTCCAGGTCGAGCTGGCGCAGCTGTCCTATCTCCTGCCGCGGCTCGTGGGGCAGTGGAAGCATCTGGAGAGGCTCGGGGGCGGCATCGGCACCCGGGGGCCCGGCGAGACCCAGCTCGAGTCCGATCGTCGCATGGTCCGGCACAGGATCGAGAAGATCCGCGGCGAGCTGGGGCGCGTGCGGGTGCACCGGCGGCTCCAGCGCGACCGTCGGAAGTCCGCGGGCGTGCCCGTGGTCGCCCTCGTGGGCTACACCAATGCGGGCAAGACCACCCTCCTCAATCGCCTCACCGGCGCGGAGCACGCCGCCGCGGACCAGCTCTTCGTGACCCTCGACCCTACCGCGCGACTGGTTTCCCGGTCCGGCCACGCGCCGTTCATCCTCACGGACACGGTCGGGTTCATCCGCAAGCTGCCCCACCAGCTGGTCGCGGCATTCAAGGCGACACTCGAGGAGCTGGAGGAGGCGGACGTCCTCGTCCACGTGGTGGACGCCAGTCACCCCGGTCTCGACGAGCAGATGCAGGCGGTGGACTCGCTCCTGGCTGAGCTCGACCTCGGCCGCCGCCCGACCATCGTGGCCCTCAACAAGGTGGACCGCCTCGAGGAAGGCGCGGCCCTCGGCGCGCTCGTGGACCGATTCGAGGGCGCGGCGCTCTCCGCCCGCACGGGGGAGGGCGTGGATGCGCTGCTCGACCGCATCGCGCGCGCGCTGCGCCCGGGGGTGGAGCGCGTCCGGCTTCGCATTCCGTACCGCGACGGCACGGCGATCGCCCACTGCTATGAGCGCGGCCGCGTCCTCGCGCGCTCGGACGACGCCGACGGAATCCACCTCGAGGTCGAGCTCTCGCCCCGCCTGCTCGCCTTCGTGGAGCCCTACCGGCTGACGGGCTGACGCAGGGGCTGACGGGCTGAACGGGACGGGTCGGGCGCGCCGCGCTTTCGCGCCGGCGGAACTGCCCGGAATGGTAAACTTGGTGCTCGTCCGCAGCGGATGATCCCATGGGACTCGCAAACTGGCTGACGACGCTCCGCATCCTGCTCATCCCGGTCTTCGTGACCCTGCTGGTCTACCGGCAGGCGGGATGGGCCGTCCTCGTCTTCTGCGCGGCAAGCCTGACCGACATGCTCGACGGCTATATCGCGAGGAGCCGGGGAACGCAGACTCGGCTCGGCGCCTTCCTCGATCCCGTGGCGGACAAGCTCCTCATCACCTCCGCCTTCATCACGCTGACCCACCTCAAGGTCATCCCGTTCTGGATCGCGGCCGTCGTGGTCAGCCGTGACCTCATCCTGAGCGTCGGCGTGCTCGTCATCCACGTCGCGGGGGGAACCGTGCATCCCACTCCCAGCTGGATGGGGAAGGCCTCGACCCTCTGCCAGATGACGACGGTCCTCCTCGCCATGCTCGCGTTCTACTTCAAGATGCTCATGTCGCTGCCGAAGGGGGCGGCCTGGGTGACGGCGTTCTTCACGGTCGCGTCCGGACTCCAGTACCTCGTCCAGGGGCTCAAGCAGCTGAACCCGCCCGCTGATGACGCCCTGATGGCCGAGCGGACGCGCGTGGGACATGACCAGCTGCGCTGAACCGGGGCCCGGCGGGGTCGTCGTCGCCGCGGTTCGGGAGCGGTCGCCGGCCGCGCGGGCGGGGCTCCGATCGGGCGACCGCATCGTGGCCATCAACGGAGCGCGGCTCAGGGACGTCATCGACTTCCACTTCCATGCCGGCCTGGCGCAGCTCCGGCTGTCCGTCGAGCGAGGGGAACGGACCCGTCGTGCGGTCCTGCGGCGAACGGGGCCCGACCTCGGCCTCGAGCTCGAGGCGCCCCGTCCGGGTGACATCGACACGTGCGGCAACAAGTGCGTGTTCTGCTTCATCCACCAGCTGCCGCGCGGGATGCGGAAGAGCCTCTACGTCAAGGACGACGACTTCAGGCTCTCGTTCCTTCATGGCAACTACATCACCCTGACCGATCTGGACGACGCCGAGCTCGCACGAATCGAAGAGCAGCGCCTCTCGCCGCTGTACGTGTCCGTCCACGCGACGGATCCCGATCTCCGCCACCGCCTCCTCGGCCAGCCGCGTGTGCGCCGCGAGATCCTGCCCGTCATGGAGCGGCTGGCCAAGGCCGGCATCATGATGCACGCGCAGATCGTGCTCGTACCCGACTGGAACGACGGGCTTCAGCTCGAGCGCTCGGTGCGCGAGCTGTCCCGCCTCCACCCCCAGGTCGCCACCACCGCCGTGGTGCCCGTGGGACTGACGAGGCACCGCGAGAGACTGCCGGAGCTCCGCACACTCACGGTCGCGGAGGCACGCCACCTGGCCCGCACCGTCGAACGCTGGCAGCGCGAATTTCTCCGCTCACTCGGCACGCGCTTCGTCTGGGCCTCGGACGAGGTCTACCTCCAGGCGGGACGGCCGCTGCCCGCCGCCGCCGCCTACGAGGGCTTCCCGGTGATCGAAGACGGAATCGGCCTGGTCCGTCGCTTCAGCGACGGCTTCGGGCGTGCGGTCCGCCGGCTGCCCGCGCGGGCGGCCGCGCCTCGCACCGTCACCGTGGTGACCGGCACGATGTTCGCCCCCCGCATGCGCCGCCTCCTGAAGGCGTTCACCGTCGCGGGCCTTCGCGTGCAGCTGGCACCGGTCGCCAATGACTGGTTCGGGCGCGGCATCGGCGTCGCCGGGCTCCTGAC
>JBKPBU010000291.1:0-4416 GCA_046727015.1 Candidatus Methylomirabilota bacterium
GGCGTCGTGGACGAAGAGCTTGGTACCGTCCAGCGTGAAGCCCGCGCCCTTGGCCGTCGCCGTGAGCGTGATGCCGCGGGCGCCGAGCTCGGCGGACGGCTCCATCCAGGCGAGCGTGGCCCGCGCCTCGCCCGAGGAGATCTTCGGCAGCCAGGCTTTCTTCTGCGCCTCCGTGCCGGCCTCGCGGATGGCCAGGCCGCCAAGCAGCACGGTGGAGAAGAAGGGCCCGGGCACGACCGCGCGGCCCATCTCCTCCATCAGCACGACGAGGTCGACGAAGCCCAGGCCCATGCCGCCGTGTTCGTCGGGAAAGATGAGCCCGGTCCACCCCTGCTCGGCGATCTTCTTCCAGAGTTCGGGCGTCATGCCCTCGGGGCCGTCCATGAGCTTGCGGACGGTGTCCGAGGCGCACTCGTTGTCGAAGAACTTCCGCGCCGTGCTCCGCAGCAGCTCCTGCTCTTCGTTGAAGCCGAAGTTCATGGTCTAGCCTTTCGGAAGGCCGAGCACGCGCTCGCCGATGATGTTCTTCTGGATCTCCGTCGTCCCGCCCTCGATCGAGTTGGCGCGCGAGCGGAGATAGCTGTACTGCCACACGCCACCGTCCACCGCCCACCGGCTGCCGCGGCCGAGCTGGGAGTAGGGGCCCTGGAGCTCCATGGCCAGCTCCTGGAGGCGCTGGTGTCCCTCGACCCACATCATCTTGCCGGCCGAGGCCTCGGGGCCGGGCAGCTCGCCCTTGAGCAGCTTGGTGACCGCGCGCGCGCCCGTGTATTTGAATACCTCAGTGTCGATCCACAGCTGGGCCAGCTTCTGGCGCACGGTGGGATCCTGGGTGGCCGGCGCCCCGTTCTTCTTCGAGCGCTTGGCCAGATCCACGAGGCCGTCGAGCGCGATCCGGAGCCGCACCTGGAGGCCGAAGCCCAGGGCCAGCCGCTCGTACATCAGCGTGGTCATGCCCACCGCCCAGCCGTTGTTGAGCCCGCCGAGGATATTGGCCTCGGGCACGTTGACGTTGTCGAAGTAGACCTCGTTGAACTCCGCGTCGCCGGTGAGCTGTTTCAACGGCTTCACGATCACCCCGGGGCTGTGCATGTCGAGAAGGAAGTACGTGATGCCCTTGTGCTTCTCCGCCTTGGGATCCGTGCGCGCCAGCAGCATCATCCAGTCCGCCTGGTGCGCGATAGACGTCCAGACCTTCTGGCCATTGACCACGTACTGGTCACCGACCTTCTCCGCGCGCGTCTGGAGCGAAGCCAGATCCGAGCCCGAGTTGGGCTCCGAGTAACCCTGGCACCAGATCTCCTCGCAGGAGAGCATCTTGGCCGGGTAGCGCCGCTTCTGCTCCTCGGTGCCGTAGGCGATGATGGTGGGACCCGCCATGCCGATGGCCAGGATGTTGAGCACGGGCGGCGCCTTGGCCAGGGCGATCTGCTCCTGCAGGATCATCTCCTCCATGAACGTGAGCCCGCGACCGCCATACTCCTTCGGCCAGGTCAAGCCCATGAACCCCGCGTCGTACATCTTGCGCTGCCACCCGCGGAGGAAATCGTACACTTCCGGCCGGGGCACGTCAGACCCCACCCGCATCCGTTCGCTCCAGTCCTTGGGCAGGTTCTTCGCGAGCCAGGACCTGACCTCGTCGCGGAAGGAGGTCTGCTCAGGGGTCAGCGCAAAATCCATTCGTCCTCCCTCGAGATGAGAACTTCGAGGCTCTGTGGCGTGGCTGAACGGGTGTTCATTGCCATGATACTGGCCGCCATCGAAGGGTGTCAAGAACGCATACTCGGCCCATTTTCCCTCGGGGAGCGCTCGCGGTATACTTCGGCCCGCCATGGTCGCTCCGCTCGCGATCTCTCTCCCGCGCCTCCGCACACACCTCGAAGCCCTCTCGCGCTTCGGCCGCAACCCCGACGGCCGCGGCATCACGCGCTCCTGTTGGAGCCCGGCGCACGAGGAGGCACGCGCCTGGCTGCTGGGGCGGATGAAGGAGGCGGGGCTCAGTACCTGGGTGGACGAGGCGGGCAACACCTTCGGCCGTCTCGGCAACGGCGGTCCCTCGGTCGTCACGGGCTCCCACATCGACACCGTGCCCAACGGCGGCCCGCTCGACGGCGCGCTGGGCGTCCTCGCCGGCCTCGAGTGCCTGCAGACCATCCACGAGTCTGGCGGGCGCACGCGGCTGCCCCTCATGGTGGCCGCCTGGAGCGACGAGGAAGGGCGCTACGCCGGGCTCTTCGGCTCCAGGGCATTCGCGGGAAAGCTGGACGTCAAGCAGATCCCGCGCCTCCGCGCGGCGGACGGCGAGCGGCTGGTGGACGCCATGGCGCGCGCCGGCTTCAACCCGTACGACGCTCCCAAGGCACGCTGCAATCCCAAGACACTCTCAGCCTACGTCGAGCTGCACATCGAGCAAGGCCCTCATCTCGAGGCGGCGAAGATTCCCATTGGGGTCGTCGAGGGCATCGTGGGCAACCGGCGGAATTGGGTCACCTTCACCGGCCAGGCCGACCACGCCGGCACCACGCCCATGGCCTGGCGACGCGACGCCTTCATGGCGGGAGCCGAATACGCGCTGCGCGCACGACGGCTGATCGTCGCCAAGGGCAGCGGCCGAAGCGTGACCAACTTCGGACGCGTCGAGGTCGGTCCGGGCGTCTCCAATATCGTGCCGGACCGCTGCGTTCTTCTCCACGAGATGCGCGAGCTCGACCCGAGAGTGCTCGCGCGCCTCGAGCGCCAGTGCGTGACCCTCGCGAGGAGCGTGGCGAAGCAATGGAAGCTCAGCGTGGCCGTCGAGCCGATTTCGAAGAGCCAGCCCGCGCGCTGCGCGCCTCGCGTCATGCGGGCCGTGGAAGCCGCGGCGGCCGGGCTCAAGCTCAAGGTCAAGCGGATGCCGTCGGGCGCCGGCCACGACGCCCAGAACCTCGCCCTGGTGACGGACTCGGGAATGCTCTTCATCCCTTCGCAGGGCGGGCGTAGTCACCGTCCCGACGAGACGAGCGACTGGCGGGCCATCGAGCGCGGCGCCAACACGCTCCTGCACACCTTGTTGGGGCTCGCCGGATAGCGGCCGGCGCATTGTGAAATTTCCCACTTGGCTTTCCGCGCGGCCTCACGTAGACTCCCGGGCTGACGCATCGATCACCGCAATGAGGGAGCTGTGTCGACCATAACGCACCTGCTGCTGGCCGCCGTGCTGACCGTGTTCCTCGCCGCCCAGGCCCGCTCTTTCGTCTACGTCATGCGTAGCCGCGCCCGGGAGTCCGGACGCCGGCGGCGCCGCACCGACCTCTTGTGGACTTCGATCCCGGTCATCATCGTGCTGGCGCTGGCCGCCCGCAGCTGGGTGGCCGTCTTCGATCTCGGGCGCCCGGCGACGGCCTCCGCCGTCGTGGCTCCCGCCCCCGACTCGGGCGCGCCACCCAGGTAAAGGACTCCATGCGCAAGAGCCTGCTCTCCCGCATCCCGACGGCGCTGCTGCTCCTGACGGTGCTCCTGCTGCTCTCGTCGTGTGGCTGGTCGCTGTGGGACACGCCCATGACGACGGTGAGGCCGAAATCCGAGTTCGGCCGGATCACCCACAGCATCTTCATGCTGATCTCGTGGTGGACGCTCGGCATCGGCATCCTCGTCGAGGGCGCGCTCCTCTGGGCCTGTTTCCACTACCGTGAGAAGCCCGGGGCGCCCCTCCCCAAGCAGGTGCACGGCCACACGCTCCTCGAGGTCTCGTGGACCGTCGTCTTCGCGCTCATCCTGCTCATCTTCGCGATCCCGACCATCCCCGTGATCTTCAAGACGCAGGAGGCGCCGGCCGCCTCGGCCTTGCGGGTGGACGTGAGCGGGCGGCAGTGGTGGTGGGAGTTCCAGTACCCCGATCTGAAAGTCGTCACGGCCAACGAGCTGCACCTTCCGGCGGGCCAGATCGTCTCATTCAATCTTCACGCTCCCGACGTCATCCACTCCTTCTGGATGCCGCAGCTGGGCGGCAAGCGGGACGTGGTGCCCGGCAGGGTCAACCGCATCACGCTGACGCCCGACGGGCCAGGCGAGTTCCCAGGCCAGTGCGCCGAGTACTGCGGCATGTCGCACGCCAACATGCGATTCCGCATCATCGTGCACGACAAGGCCGGGTTCGAGCAGTGGGTGGCGGGCCAGCTGAAGCCGGCCGTCCAGCCGACTGATCCCCTCGCGCAGAAAGGCCAGGAGCTCTTCTCCCAGTCAACCTGCGTCGGCTGTCACACGATCACTGGGGTCTCGGGCGGAGTAATGGGGCCCAACCTGACGCACTTCGGAAGCCGGAAGACCCTGGGCGCCAACCTGATGGCGAACACGCCGGAGAACGTGGCCAAGTGGATCGAGAACCCGGGCCACATGAAGCCGGGCGCGCTGATGCCTGACCTCGGCATGCGCGGCGAG
>JBKPBU010000292.1:0-2173 GCA_046727015.1 Candidatus Methylomirabilota bacterium
AGCGCATCGACAAGGCCGTGGTCCTGGGCACGACCGAGCGGCTGACCCAGCCGGGGAAGATCGCCATCGTCTACTCCCAGGCCGCCGAGGCCGCGGAGTACCGCGACTACATCGCCTATCTCCAGGCGCAGGGCTACCTCCACGGCGAGGTGGAGAAGCTCGAGCTCGAAGAGCTGCAGGGCGTCTCGGGCCTGCGCGCGCTCCGCGTGACTGTCAACCTCGACAATGCGCGCCCCTCCGCAGACGGCGCCGTCATCGACGTCGCCGCCCGCGCCGAACTGCCGTCCGCCCGCTAGTATTTTCTCCCCGGGCAGTCTCGAGTAGTATGAACTGCCGGTAGCGATTCCCACCCCCGTCCGAGGAGGCCGTCCGCTATGGCGAAGCTCAAGTTCGGCGCGTGGATTCCCACCTATGCCTGGAGCGGCGGCAAGAGCGACCCGAAGAACGTCAAGCGCATCCGCGAGTCCATCGAGAAGTGCGAGGACCACGGTATCGACGTGTGGGTGATCGACCACCTCTTGTCGGCGCCCGGCCTGTACGGCAATGCCTGGCTCGAGCCGCTCAACTCGCTGGCCTTCGCCGCCGCCCTCACGAGCACGGTCAAGATCGCCACCGGCATCCTGGTGCTGCCGGTGCGCCACCCGGTCGTGCTTGCCAAGGAGATCTCGACGCTCTGCCACCTCTCGGAGAACCGCTACATGTTCGGCGTCGGTCCCGGCTGGTACGCGCGGGAGTACGAGGTGACGGGCTCGCGCATCGAGGAGCGCGGCAAGCGCACGGACGAGATCATCGAGGCGGTGACGCTGCTCCTGACTAAGCCGAACGCGTCGTTCTCGGGCAAGTACTACCGGTTCACCGACGTCACCATCGAGCCGCGCCCGCCGAAGATGCCCCCGATCTGGGTGTCGGGCGGCTCCCGGGTGCCCGATCCGACGGACCACGACGTGCCCGTCATCGCCACCACCGTGATGGACCGCATCGTGAAGGCCGGCCACTGGCTCTCGCGCTGCTCGGGCAAGCAGGAGTGGGTCAAGCGCGACTGGCTCCAGCTGCAGCAGCACGCCAAGTCACTGGGCCGCCACCCGAAGAAGCTCACCTTCGGCCACTGCAACTTCACCCACCTCGTGGACACGCCGAGCCACGACAAGGCCGTCGCCCAGTCGAAGGCGCCCTTCCTCCGCGCGATGGGGACGCACCGGACCTACGAGCACCTGCAGGAGTGCTACATGGTCGGAGGCATCGACCGCATCAACGCGCGGATCGACGACCTCCGAAAGGCGGGCCTCGAATACCTCGTGCTGGGGCCCGTCTCCGACGATCCCGAGCAGATCGACCTCATGGCGAAGAAGGTCGTGAAGCACTTCAAGTAGAGGCGGGCGGGTCGGCGGCCGGCCCTATTGCATGTATTTGACCTCGCTGCGATAGGTCTTGTAGTCGCCGACAAAAAAGGGCTGAAGGGCAGGGGCGATCTCCTGGCGATAGAGGGCGCTCTGCTCATACGCCTGGATATCAGCCGCGCTCTCCCACAGGCTCACCGCGAAGCCGGTGTCCTTGTCCTCCGTATCTTGGAGCAGCCACCGCCCGCGAAGCCCCTTGATGGCGCGCCCCTTTGTGGCCACGGTGGCGTTGTACGTTTTCTCGAAGTCGCTCCACGATCCGGGCCGGAGCTTTCCCCACGTAATCCGCATGATCATGCCGATTTCTCCTCCTGGTGTTCGCTTTGAGCATCGACATCCGACGTCCTCCTAAAAGCGCTCGAAGGTTTGGGGCGCCGTCGCCATCTTGAGGCGGAGGGCGGCCATGAAGACAAGGTAGGCGTGGGCGCCCAGGGCGAGCAGCCTGTCGCGGTCCAGCGCGCGGAGGGCGGCGATGCGCTCGGCGTCGAGGCCGGCTTCTTTCAGCGTGGCCTCGGGATCGGCGAGATAGCGCTCGCGGAACTCGTCGTCCGACTTCAGGCGATAGAGGCAGCGGTTGAGCGGATAGCCTGCCGCGGGCGGGAAGGTGTAGTGGAGGCTCACGCGACGGGCCACGTGACCACGGCATTGCCGTGGTGCCAGGAGGGCTCGTAGCAGATGACGCGCGCCTTCGCGTCGCCCACCGCGCCCAGGAGCGTGATCCAGGTCCTGAATTCCACGTTGCCCGCCTTGTCGAGCTCCTCCGCGGTGAGCGCGGC
>JBKPBU010000293.1:0-2477 GCA_046727015.1 Candidatus Methylomirabilota bacterium
GGCGACGCCGTTCGCGGACGGCGGCGACCTCGACAGTAGCGGTCTCCCCCGCCTGGTCGAATCGGCGCTGGCCACCGGGCTCAACGGCGTGACCGTGCTGGGAATTGCCGGCGAGGCCCATCGCCTCACGGAGGATGAGCGTCGGCGCGTGATCGAAACGGTCGTCAAGGAGACGCGCGGCCGCGTGCCCGTCGTGGCGGGGGTTTCCGCCTCCGGCACGCATCTGGCGACGTCCTTCACGCGGATGGCCCAGGAGCACGGGGCCGACGCGCTCATGGTCGCCCCGCCCGCGGGCCTCAGGAACCTCGACGCGGTGGCCGAATACTACCGCACGGTGGCGGCCGCGGCCTCCATACCGCTCGTGCTCCAGGACGAGCCGGTGACGACCCAGGTGACCATGCCCGCCGATTTTCTGGCCCGCCTGTGCCGTGAGATCCCCGCGATCGAGGCGGTCAAGCTCGAGGAGGCTCCGACCCTGCCCAAGATCACGCGGCTGCGCGAGCTCCTGTCGCGGCGCGTGGCGATATTCGGAGGGCTCGGGGGCGTCTACTTCTTCGAGGAGCTCTCGCGCGGCGCCGACGGCGCCATGACGGGCTTCCCCTACCCGGAAGCGCTCAAGGACATCCGCGATGCCTTCGTGGCCGGGCGCCGAGATGAGGCGCGGGCGCTCTTCTACCGCTGGCTGCCGCTGATTCGCTACGAGAGCCAGCCGGGCTCCACGCCCGGTACGGCCATCGGCATCAGGAAGGAGATCCTTCGCCGCCGCGGCTGGATCGCCTCGGCGCGGGTCCGCCCGCCCGCGCCGGCGCTGGACGCGGGCACGCGGGAAGAGCTGGGCGAGATTCTCCGCGCGGTCGGGGTCTGAGCCATTCCAACTGTCCGCGTCGACGACATCGATATCTTCTACCAGCGCGTGGGACCGGCGCGCCCGCCGTCGCTCGTCCTGCTCATGGGCTGGGGGGGTGACCACACCGCGTGGGCCTTTCAGGTGCCGGCCTTCGCCGCCGAGTTCGACGTGATCGCGCTCGACAATCGCGGCGCCGGCCAGAGCGGCGCCCCGGACACGCGCTATACCATCGGCGGCATGGCCGACGACGTGGCGGGTCTGATGGACCAGCTCGGCGTGCGGAGCGCGCACATCTGCGGCGCCTCGATGGGCGGCATGATCGCCCAGGAGCTGGCGCTCCGGCACCCCGACCGCGTCCTCACCCTCCAGCTGCACTGCACCGCGGCCGCGGTGGACGGCTACGGCCGGCTCGTGATCGACAACTTCCTGCGCGTGAAGGCCCGCGGCGACGTGGAAGAGTTCACCCACTGCACCCTGCCCTGGCTGCTGAGCCGGAAGACCTTCGCCGAGCGGCCGGACTTTGTGGAAACGTGGATCCAGCGCGCCCTCGAGTATCCCTTCAGGTCGAGTCTCACGGGGCTCAGTCGCCAGGGCGAGGCCATTCGCGGCCACGACACGCGCGACCGCCTGGCCAGGATCCGCGTGCCCACCCTGATCACGACGGGCACGGAGGACGTCCTCGTGCCCTCGTCGGCGTCAGAAGACCTCCACGCCTTGATCCCCGGCTCCGAGCTCGCCAGAATCGCGGACGCGGGCCATATGCATTTCATCGAGCAGGCCACCGCCTTCAACGAGCTCTGCCTGGAGTTCCTGAGGAAGCACCGCCCTGGCTAGCGCTTATGGTCGGAGAGCTTGACTGAGAGGTCGCGGAGACGCTGGAGGGTTGCCGGGCTCAGCATGGCGGCGAATCCGGCCGGATCGGTCTTGGCCCGCTCGACTACCTGAAGCATCTTCTGCGCGTCGCCACCGGTGTTCTGGACAAGCTCCGTCATGATCTGGCCGACTACCCCGTAGAACTCCTGCGTCAGCGCATCCGAGCCCGCGAGCGCGCGCACCTGCTGATCGATCGCCGTCCCTTCCGGGTTCTTCGCGAGCCCGGCGCTTCGCGCACCGGGATCGAGCAGGATCTGGAGGGTCTTGTTGAGCGCGTCCTGCGAGGCGGAGTCGAGCGGCTGCGCGGCGACCCCGCCCGCGGCCGCGAAGGCGAGCAGTGCACCCAGGAGGACGAGCCTGCGAGAGATCACTCCCAGAGGTAGCTGGTCGGGTTGACCGACTGTCCCTTGACCTGAATCTCGTAGTGCAGGTGCGGGCCGGAGGAGCGCCCGGTATTGCCGGTGAGTGCGATGGCCTCTCCGCGCTCGACCTTCTGGTTCACGGCGACATAGACCTTTGAGAGGTGGCCGTAGATCGACTTCGTCTCGTTGCCGTGATCGACGATCAGAGTCTGGCCGTACTCGGCATGCACGCCCGCGAACACCACGGTGCCCGGCGCCGGCGCTCTGACCGGGGTGCCCACGGGCGCGCCGATATCGAGCCCGCTATGGAACTCCGACTGGGCCGACCAAGGCGAGACGCGGCTGCCGTAGCCCGAGTTGACCTGGCCGCGCACGGGCCAGCGGGAGGGCAGCGC
>JBKPBU010000294.1:0-3788 GCA_046727015.1 Candidatus Methylomirabilota bacterium
CCTGCGCCCAGCGCCGCCGCGGCGGCGACTCCGGCCAGCGGCCGCGCGATCGCCGGCGCGCGTGCCGGGCGCTCAGTCTCGAACGGGCTGGCCAGGAGGCGCATCGGCGAGCATGTCGGTGAAGAGCCGGGTCAGCCGCGAGTCGAGCGTGCGCCCCGCCTCGGCGGCGAGCCGCTCGAGCGCGGCGGCGTGCGTCAGGCCCCGCCGGTACGGCCGATCGGAGGTGAGCGCGTCGTACACGTCGGCAACCGCGACCACGCGCGCGCCGAGCGGTATCGTCTCGCCGGAGAGCCCGTCGGGATAGCCGCTACCGTCCTCGCGCTCGTGGTGATGACGGACGATGAGAGCGCCGTCCGAGAAGAACTCGAGCGGCGCCACGATCTGGGCCGCGGTGAGCGGATGCCGCCGCATGACGGACCATTCCTCTTCGGTGAGTGGCCCGGGCTTCCTGAGTATCCGCTCCGGGACGCCGATTTTCCCCAGGTCGTGGAGCAGCCCCGACTGGGCGATCACCTCCGCCTCCCGCGTCGCCAGCCCGGCCTCGAGCGCGAGCCGCCGCGCCAGCCCCGCCACGCGCTCCGAATGGCCGCGCGTGTACTCGTCCTTGGCCTCGAGCGCGTTGGCGAGCCCGAGCAGGCTCTGGAAGATGGAGCGTTGCAGCCGCCGGTGCGTCTTCTTGAGATCGATGGCATAGACGAGCGACTGCTGGTACGCCGCGCGGAGCTTGTCGTGCGCGCGCGCGGTCTCCTCCTCGCGCGCCCGCGACACCTCGTAGAGATTCTTGAGGTCGCGCGCGTACGCCAGGGCCTGCGACAGCGCTACGTCGGCCGCCACGAACGCGTCTCCGGCAGGAACGCCTCGACGAGGGCGAGGAGGGCCAGCGGCGAGAACGGCTTGGTCAGGTACTCGTCGGCACCGGCGCTCAAGCCGCTGGATCGGTCGGCCTGCTGGCCGGCCGCCGTCAGCATGACGATGGGCGTGCGCGCGAAATCGGGCTCACGCCTGAGCTGCCGGCATACTTCGAGACCGTCGAGACTCGGCATGTGCACGTCCAGGAGCACCAGGTCCGGCTTGATCCGGCGCGCGAGGACGAGCGCCTCGGCGCCGTCCGAAGCCTCTACGACCCGCACGTCGGCGTCTTCGAGCGTAAAGCGCACCAGGTCCACGATGGGAGCCTCGTCGTCCACTACCAGGATGGTTGTCATGCCCGCGCCTGAGTGCGAGCGGCATGCCAGGTGGGCGACGCTTATGCGGCGGGGGGTTGCGGAGCGGCGGGCGCCGGATGTGCCTCGCGGGCTGGGCGGTCAGGGGTCCCAGGTGCCCCGGCGTCGGGGCATGCGGCTACGACTGGCCGGCGTGGGAAGCCACTTGAAGCCGGGTCAGCGCGCGAGCCAGCGCCGCCAGCGCCCGAGCGTAATCGATCTCTTCCTGAAGGTTCTCCGGGCTCTTGCCCTGGAGACGCATCTCGGCACGCTGGCGCGCCCGCTCGGCGCGCGCGCGATCGATTTCTTCGGGCCGCTCGGCGTGCTCGGCCAGGATGATGACGTGATCGGCCCGCACCTCGGCGAAGCCGCCCGCCACGGCCAGGTAGTGCTCGCGCGGGCCGGTGCGATAGCTCACCTCGCCGCTCCCGAGGGTCGTGAGGAACGCCGCGTGGCCGGGCAGGACTCCGAAGTAGCCCTCGGAGCCCGGCGCCACCACCTCGTCGACCTCGGCGGTGACGAGCATCCGGACCGGCGTCGCCAGCTCGAAGAGCATTACTTCACTTCGGCCATCTTGCGCGCCTTCTCGCGCGCCTCTTCGATGCCGCCGACCATGTAGAAGGCCTGCTCGGGCATGTCGTCGCACAGACCGTCCACGATCTCCTTGAAGCCCTGGATGGTGTCCGCGAGCTTGACGTAGCGGCCCGGCTGGCCGGTGAAGGCCTCGGCGACGCTGAACGGCTGCGACAGGAAGCGCTGGATCTTGCGGGCGCGCGCCACGGTCAGCTTGTCCTCGTCGGACAGCTCCTCCATGCCCAGGATGGCGATGATGTCCTGGAGGTCCTTGTACCGCTGGAGCGTCAGCTGTACTGAGCGGGCGACCGCGTAGTGGTCGCCGCCCAGGATGCCCGGGTCGAGGATTCGTGAGGTCGACGCGAGCGGGTCCACCGCCGGGTAGATGCCGAGCTCGGCGATCTGGCGCGACAGCACCGTCGTCGCGTCCAGATGGGCAAACGCCGTCGCCGGCGCCGGATCGGTGATGTCGTCGGCCGGCACGTAGATCGCCTGCACCGAGGTAATCGAGCCCTTCTTGGTCGACGTGATGCGCTCCTGGAGCGCGCCCATCTCGGTGCCGAGGGTCGGCTGGTAGCCGACGGCCGAGGGCATGCGCCCGAGGAGCGCGGAGACCTCGGAGCCCGCCTGGGTGAAGCGGAAGATGTTGTCGATGAAGAGAAGGACGTCTTGTCCCTCTTCATCACGGAAGTACTCGGCGGAGGTCACGCCCGTGAGCCCCACGCGCAGGCGCGAGCCCGGCGGCTCGGTCATCTGTCCGAAGATGAGGGCGGTCTTCTCGATGACGCCCGACTCCTTCATCTCGTGGTAGAGGTCGTTGCCCTCGCGGGTGCGCTCCCCTACCCCGGCGAAGACCGAGATGCCGCCGTGCTGCTTCGCGATGTTGTTGATGAGCTCCATGATGAGCACGGTCTTGCCGACGCCGGCGCCGCCGAAGAGGCCGGTCTTGCCGCCCTTCGTATAGGGCTCCAGCAGGTCCACGACCTTGATGCCGGTCTCGAACATCTCGACCTTGGTCGACTGCTGCTCGAAGGAGGGCGCCGGCCGGTGAATGGGCAGGGTCTTGGTCACCTTGAGCGGCCCCGCCTTGTCCACGGCCTCGCCCGTGATGTTGATGATCCGTCCGAGCGTCTCCTTGCCCACCGGGATCATGATCGGATGCCCCGTGTCGTTGACCGGCATGCCGCGCGTCAACCCGTCGGTCGCCGCCATGGCGACGGCACGGACGCGGCTCTCGCCCAGGTGCTGCGCCACCTCGAGAACGAGCTTGGCCGAGTAGGCGAAGACGTCGGTGCTCCCCGCTCCGGGCACCTCGAGCGCGTTGTAGATGGCCGGCAGCTGGCCGGGCTCGAACTCGACGTCGACCACGGGGCCGATGACCTGGACGATCTTGCCTTGGCTCATGACGGGTTCCTTTTTGTGCTCATCAAGCTACGCTTCGACCGATTGGCGAAGGGCTTCAGCCCCCCCGACGATGTCCAGGAGCTCCTTGGTGATGCGCTCCTGGCGGGCCTTGTTGTACTGGATGGTCAGGAGATTGATCATCTCGCGGGCGTTCTTGCTGGCGGCCTCCATGGCCGTCATGCGCGCGCCGTACTCGCCGGCCGCGGACTCCATGAGCGCCCGGTAGACCTGGACGGTGACGTGGCGCGGCAGGAGCGAGGCGAGGATGGCCTCCGGGCCCGGCTCGTACAAATACTCCTCATGGGGCCCCGCCTCGTCGCCGTCACCTTCGGCCGCGATGGGCAGGAGCTGCTGGCGCACCGGGCGTTGGACGGCGACCGAGCGGAACTCGTTGTACATGAGGTAGACCTCGTCCACTTCCTCGGCGAGGTAGTCCTGGATGAGCCCGTCTGCCAGCTCCTGCGCGTGCGAGTAGGCCAGCCGGTCGAAGAAGCCCAGCATCTCCGACTTGACCGTGAACTGCCGGCGCCGGTAGAAATCGCGGGCCTTCTTGCCCACGACCACGAGCGTGACCGAAGCTTCCCCGGGCCCACGAAGAAAGCGAAGCGA
>JBKPBU010000295.1:0-5529 GCA_046727015.1 Candidatus Methylomirabilota bacterium
CCAGGACGCCGCGGGCGCCATTCATTCCGACATCGCGCGCGGCTTCATCCGTGCCGAGGTCGTGGGCTACGACGAGCTGATCGCCGCCGAGGGCTCCATGGCCGCCGTCCGCGAGAAGGGGCAGTTCCGCCTCGAGGGCAAGGACTACGTCGTTCTGGACGGCGAGATCTGCCACTTCCGCTTCAACGTCGCCAAGTAGTCCCCCTCACGCCTACCCTCCCTTCCTCCGGGGGCGAGGGAAACACTTCGACTCCCTCTCCCCCCCGGGGGCGAGGGAAACATTTCAACTCCCTCTCCCCTCCGGGGAGAGGGCAGGGTGAGGGGGTGGTTCAGGGCCCCGGCGTCAAGGGGCCGTGGGAGACGACTAGGATCCGCGCGTTGGTCAGCGCGCGCTCTGGGCCGTGCGTGACGCCGCCCGGCACGCAGAAGTAGTCGCCGGGGCCGTAGACGATCGGTCCCACCTGAAACTGCCCCTCCAGCACCAGCACCTCGACCGTGCCGTCGTGGAGGCTTTCCTGCACCTCCCAGCCCTTGGCGTACTTGACGGCCAGCGTGCGGGCCTTGCTTTCCGGATCCTTGTTGAGCAGGAGTGACCAGGCGCCCTCGCGATCCTTGAAGACGGGCCGCCACTCGCCCTCCACCGTGCTCTTCTTCGCGATCGCCCCTCTCATGGCGGTGGTCCTTTCTCTACGCCTCTTGGCAGGTGACCCCAGACGATCCAGTGACGGTCGCTCGCGAGCTCGCAGACGAGTGCTCCCAGCCCGCGCGAGCGGACCTGGAAGCGGATCTCGCGCAGGGTGAACGCCGCGCAGAGCGAATTGAAGAAGTCCTCCTTGAGCACCGGCGGCTCGTTGCCGGCGTACTGCTCGACGATCTCGCGGGCTCGCTCGGGCGACTCGGGGCGGAAGAGATCCATGACGAGCACGGTGGCCCCCGGCTTGCCGAGCCGCACCAGCTCGTTCCAGAAGAGCCGCGGGTCGGGCAGGTGGTGGAGGAGGCTGTTCGACACCACGGCGTCGAAGCTCTGGAGCGGCAGGGCCAGCATGGGTAGCCGCGCGCAACGCGGGTGCACGCGAGCTTCGAGGCCCGCCGCCTTCACCGCCTGGTGGGCGAGCGCGATCATGGGCTCCGAGCCGTCCACCGCCGTGACGGTGAAACCGGGCAGGGCCCGGGCGAAGCGCACGGGAATGTCGGCCGGGCCGCAGCCGAGATCGACCATGGTGCCGCCGACGGTTTTGGGGAAGCACGCGCGGAAGCGATCCACGAAGCCCTGGTTGACCTGCGCGAAGTCGGCCTGTGCGTAGGCGAGGGCCTGGGCGGCGTCGATCATCAGCTCGGGCTCGAGGATGCGGTCCATGCGCTAGCGCCAGCGGATCCAGTAGAGGCACGCGACCGGAAAGGTGAGCGTGAGGCGATCGCGGGGATAGGACCGCTTGGGATTGTAGCAGCCGGCCGCGACCGCGAGGGGGTCCGTGGTGCCCGAGAGGTCGCCGTCGAAGTGGGAGGAACAGGGTGACGTGCAGAGCTCCAGGTGCACGTGCGGGATGTTATCGGCGCTGCCGCTCTTGCCGACCAGCCCGATCTGCTCCCCGCGCTCTACCGCCTCTCCCTCATGCATCGTGATGCTCTGCAGATGGCAGTAGGCCGTCCAGCGCTCGAAGCCCGGGTGCTCGAGCACCACGCCGTGGCCGCAACCCGTGGGCGAGTCGATGATGCGGCTCACGATGCCGTCGGCCGCCGCGAGCACCGGGGCGTCCAGCCGGCTGGCGAAGTCCACGCCGGCATGTGGCTGGCGCCGCGGCAGGTTGTTGGCTCCGTTGTATGAGCGATAGGTCGAGAGAATGACGACCTCGTCGGTGCCGCCGAGCCCCTGGCCCGACGCGAATGAAGGCACGAGGATCGCCGCGAGCACGAGCCCAGAGATGCCGGCGCGCCGCGCCATGTTATTGAGGCTTGATCCCCATGAGCTTGACCGTGCCCCCGAGCGATTGCGCGAGGCCGATCATGGCAGCGTCCGAATGGTCGGGCAAGAGCACACAGCCGGCGCCCAGGATGATACCCGTGCCGCCCGTCTGGGTCAGAGCCTCCTGCGCCTCCGCCTGGGCGTCCGGGCCCGTGCCGTCCTTGAGCGTCGTCCATTGGTTGAGGCCGCCCTGAACCGCCCCCGGCACCAGGGCCTTGCCCTCCGCGAGCGAGGGTCCCGCGCGGCGGTCGTCCCAGTTCCACACGTCGGCCGGGAGCGTGGCCAGGCGGTCGAACATGAGCTGCTCGCCGTGGCAGTGCAGCACGGTGAGGCGCGAGGGCTCGCGCACGGTCTCGAGGATGCGGCGGTCGTGGGGCTCGCCGAAGCGAGCGTAGTCCTCTTCCCGGTGGAAGGCGTGGCTGGCCGCCTGGACGGAGTAGAAGATGCCCTCGGCGCCTTCGCGGAAGCAGGCCTCCATGAAGGCGAGGATGGTCTCGGTGATAGCGACCAGCGCGTCCTCGACGAGGCCCGTGTTCTCCTTGAGGTCGTAGTTCAGGCGGTCGCCCGAGAGCTTGCGGGCCAGGGACAGGGGACTGAAGACCGTGGGGATGACGGAGCAGTCGGCGCGCCGGTCCACGACGCAGCGGATGATCGACTCGATGTGGGACGCCCACCCAGTGGACTCCATGGCGACGGGGCGGATCTTCTTCCAGTCCGCGGGAGCGTTGACGGCGTGACGCAGGCAGGGACGGTGGCCGTCCGGCGCCAGCTCGTTGCTCTCGACGCAGCCCCAGTCCTCGACGGCATAGCCGCCGGCCGGAGTGACCTTGAGAAAATCAGAGCCGTAGCGCTCGTGGAAGCGGAGGGTGGTCTGCGCCAGCCCCGCGGGCGCCCTGTCCACGTTGGGGAAGTGGCGCCAGAAGGCGTAGGGCGGCCGGTCGGTCGGCTCGCGCTTGATCGCGGCCAGGACTCTTTCCCGCTTGGTCATGGTCTCGGCGCCTCAGGCTCGGGGGAAGTTCATGCAGTCCACGAAGACGTCCTGGAAATCCGGGTGGGCCGCGAGCGAGACGTGCTCGATGCCGCGGGCGATGCGCTCGGCGCGGTCCCGCTCGATCTCCGAGAGCAGCGCGAGCTGGGCGCCCAGGAGGGCGGCGTTGCCGACGTAGCGGATGCGCGGCTCGGGGAGGGCGGGGATGAGCCCGATCCTGAGCGCGCTCCGGATGGAGAGGTAGTTGCCGAAGCCGCCCGCCAGCATGAGCTCCGCGACCTTGTCGTCGGGCACGCCCGCTATCCTCTGGAGCATGGCCGCGCCCGAAGCGATGGCGCCCTTGCAGAGCTGTACCTGGCGGACGTCGTCCTGGGTCAGGACGATCTCCTGGCCGGCTCCGCTCTCGCCGGGACGGGCGAGGATGACGGCCCGCTCGTCACCACGCTTCATCATGCGCGAGCGAAGGGGCAGTGGCAGACGATCCGCGTGGTCCAGGTCGATCAGTCCGGTCCAGTCGATCGCGCCCGCGTCCAGGAGCACGGCGATGGCGTCGATCAGCCCTGAGCCGCAGATGCCCTGCGCCGCGGCATCGCCGATCGTATGGAGCACCAGGTCTCCGTTCTCGATGGCCACCCGGTCGATGGCGCCCAGGGCTGCGCGCATGCCGTGACGGATCTGCGCGCCCTCGAGGGCCGGCCCGGCGGGCGCCGAGCAGGCCCAGAGGTGCTCGCGCGATCCCAGCAGCACCTCGCCGTTGGTGCCGATGTCGACGGCAACGCGGATCTCCGGCGAGTCGTCCATGCGCGTGGCGAGGGCCACCGCGACCGCGTCGGCGCCGACGAAGCCCGCCACGATGGGCAAGAGGCAGACACGCGCCTCGGGGTTGACCTTGAGAAAGAGCTCGCGGGCGGCCAGGGTCAGCGGATGGCGCATGACCGGCGCATAGGGCGCGAGGCCGACGTACGAGGGGTCGATGCCCAGCAGCACGTGGTGCATGCAGGTGTTGCCGACGACGACCACCTTGTAGATCCACTTGGCGAGCACGCCCGAGTCCCGGCAGACCTGCTCGACGTGCTGGTTGAGGAGCCCGATGATGCGCGTCTGGAGCTTGCGCAGGTTGCCGGGGTCGAACTGGGCGAAGGCGATGCGCGACATGAGATCGCCGCCGAAGACCGCCTGCGGGTTGAGACTCGACACCGAGGCGAGCTGCTCGCCCGAGGCGAGCTCCATCAGCGTGGTCACCACGCTGGTGGTCCCGACGTCGATGGCGAGGCCGAAGACCATGAGATGCGTGTCGCCGGGCTCGACGGAGAGGATGCGCCGACCGAAGGAAGCGACCGTCACCTCCCCCCCATGCTCGCGGAGGGCGTGGGGCAGGGTCTTCAGGACCTCGGGAGAGCAGTCATCGGCGGTCCGGCCGACGGCGGCGAGGACGGCCTCGAGGTCGGATGTCTGGTGGTGCTCCTCGGTGGGCAGCGTGACCCGAACCAGCCGCTTGGTGACGCCCGCGTCGATGGTGACGGGCATCGGGGCGCCCGCGGGACGCTCGCCGCCGAGGATCTGGAAGCTCTGGTCGTCCACGGGGGGAGAGACCTGTACCGTGATCGCGTCCGCCACCCGGCACTGGCAGGAGAGCCGGTAGCCCTCGCGGACGAGCGCATCGCCCAGCTGCAGCTCGTCCATGATGGTGGGCGGCGGGACGAGGCCCGAGACGAACTTCACGCGGCACGAGGTGCAGCGGCCCCGCCCGCCGCAGGTCGCCTCGATGTCCACTCCCGCGGCCTGCGCAGAGGCGAGGATGGTCACGCCCGGATCAACTTGAAGCGTTCGCCCGGCGGGCAGGAGGGTGAGCGCCACCGTCGCCATTAGCTCGAAGATACCACTTCCCCCTTGACTTCCCCGAGCGGTTTGCCGATAGTGACCGCACCCCATGAACCGTTGGGCGCGTCCGGCCCGCAGGTAATCAGGAAGGCCCGGTGCTTCAGTTCACGCTCCAGCGGCTTCTCTGGTTGATCCCGACTCTTCTCATGATGGCGCTCGTCACGTTTCTCGTGATGCACGCCACCCCGGGGAGCCCGCTCGACCCCGTGGCCGAGGGCGCCAACCCCCTCTCCCCCGAGGCCCAGAAGAACCTGGCCGCCGCCTATGGACTGGACAAGCCGCTGTGGGAGCAGTTCAGCATCTTCGTCGGCAAGGCGCTCCAGGGCGACTTCGGCCAATCGTTTGTCTACAAGACGCGCACCGTGAGCGAGATCATCGTCGACGCCTTTCCCGTGTCCCTGCTGCTGGGCAGCATGGCGCTCGCCCTCGCGGTCGCGGGCGGGGTGACGCTCGGCGTCCTGGCTGCCGTGTATCAGAACCGCTCGTGGGACTACGTGTCCGTCACGGTCGCGACGCTCGGCGTCAGCGTGCCCAACTTCGTCCTGGCGGTGTTCCTGATCGTCCTCTTCTCCTTCGTGCTTCCGTTCTTCCCGACGGGCGGCTGGGGAGACGACCCGAAGTTCTGGGTGCTGCCCACGGTGACGCTGGCGCTCGGGCCCATGGGCATCATCGCGCGTTTCACGCGCTCGAGCATGGT
>JBKPBU010000296.1:0-2115 GCA_046727015.1 Candidatus Methylomirabilota bacterium
CCGAGCTTGTTGGCCCGCTCGAGCTCCCGCGGCAACTTGCGGGCGCCATAGCCCAATTCGGCCGACACGCCACCCTGCCGGACGGCGCGCGCGACGGGCATCAGACGCTCGAGCGCCGCCTCTCCCAGCGGTATCAAGAGCACGAATGGACGCGGGGCCGCGTCCGCTTCGCCCAGGAGGAGAACCACCCGCTCGAGACCGATGGCGAAGCCGATGCCGGGATCGGCGGGGCCGCCCAGCCGCTCGATCAGGCCGTCGTAGCGCCCCCCGCCCGCCACCGCGTCCTGGGCACCCAGATCCGCCGTCTTCACCTCGAAGGTCGTGCGCACGTAGTAGTCGAGGCCGCGCACGAGCCGCGGCGTGACCGTGTAGGCCTGCCCCATGACGTCGAGGTAGCCGCGCACGCTCTCGAAGTGCTTCGCGGCCTCGGGCGAGAGCGAGTCGAGGATGGACGGCGCCTTCTCGATGACGGGCTGGCAGTCGGGCACCTTGCAGTCGAGCACGCGGAGCGGGTTGCGCCCGAGCCGCGCCTGGCATTCACCGCAGAGCGACGCGGCGAAAGGCCTGAAGTAATCCAGGAGCCGCGCGATGTACGCCGTCCGGTCCCCGGGGTCGCCGATGGAGTTGACGTGCAGCGCGAGGCGCTCGCCGAGCCCGAGCGCGCGGAAGAAGTCCATCAGCATGCAGATGACCTCGGCGTCCACCGCGGGATTGACGTCGCCGAGCGCTTCGACGTTGGCCTGGTGGAACTGCCGGTAGCGCCCCGCCTGCGGGCGCTCGTAGCGGAACATGGGGCCGGCCGTGTAGAGGCGCACGGGCTTGGGCTCGACCTGGAATCCGTGCTCGATATAGGCGCGCAGGAGCGACGCGGTCGCCTCGGGCCGGAGCGTCAGCGAGTCGCCACCGCGGTCGTCGAATGTGTACATCTCCTTCTTGACGATGTCGGTCTCGTCGCCGATGCCGCGGGCGAAGAGCTCGGTGCGCTCGAACAGCGGCAGCCTGATCTCCCGGTACCCGTACGCCTCGAAGGTCTTGCGCGCCGCAGCCTCCACGCGCTGCCACTTGCCTGTCTCCGAGGGCAGGATGTCACGGACACCCCGGACGGCTTTGATGGCCATGACTAGATCCCCTCACCCTGCCCTCTCCCCCGAGGGGAGAGGGAGAAACGGCTCCGGGGCAACGAGATCCTTCTCCCCTGAGGGGAGAGGGAGAAACGGCTCAGGGGCAACGAAATCCCTCTCCCCCGTCGCGGGGGAGAGGGCAGGGTGAGGGGGCCCAGGGTGAGGGGGCCATTCATCGGGGCAACCGTCGACAGCGAGACTACTCCTGCGGAACGGTCATGATGACCTGGGTCTCGGCCTGGGTCTTCAGGATGTTCTTGTAGCGGACGACGGTGGCGATGATGGTCGGCTGGTTGGCGTCGTCAGTCTTGAAGCCGCCCAGCGCCGTGATCGTCCCCTCGAAGCCCGTGTCGATGGACTGCAGCCTGAAGCCCGCGGGAGTCTTGAAGACGATGGCGAGGAGTCCTTCCTTGACGATGTTCTGCGGAACGATGACCTCGTCCACGCCGTCACCGTCGAGATCGATGGCGAGCGGCGTCGGCTCGATCTTGTAGAAGGCGGTCCGCCGGACCTTACCGGTCACGACCCCCGTCTCCTGCTCGAGGGTGACGGAGCCGCCGCCCACGGCCGTCCCCGAGCGCCAGAGGTCCTCGCCGTCGGTGGCCATCTGGAGCCGGTTGAACTCGTCGATGAAGGCCACCACCCGCGAGTCCTTGCCGTTCATGTTGGACAGGACCGCTCCCATGGGCCGGAAGGCCCGGTGCACGCGGACCGCCTTGTCGGTCACGAGCTTGCCGTTCTTCCACGCCATCTGCTCGGCCTGGCCCTGGGTGAAGAACTTCTCCCGGCTGAAGCGCTGGGTCCACACCGTCTGCTTGTACCCCTCGCCCTTAGTGTCCACGGCGAACAGGAACTCCTCGATGCTGTCCTCGAGGTAGCGCGGCTTGCCGTCCTTGACGCCCAGGATGAAGGAATTGAGCCCGCCCTGCGGGTCGTGCCGGTTGCCGAGCACCTCGAAGACACCGTCGCCGTCCAGGTCCACCAGGTACACGGA
>JBKPBU010000297.1:0-1200 GCA_046727015.1 Candidatus Methylomirabilota bacterium
CGCACGCCTGCAGGTCGAACGGGTGGCGGCGCGGCTCGGCGCGGCCTGAGGACACCATGGCGATCATCAACTACGCGCAGAAGGTCATCAACTTCAAGCTGGTCTACTACGGCCCTGGAGTGGCCGGCAAGACCGCCAACCTCCAGCACATCCACAAGAGCCTGCCGGACGGCAGCAAGGGCGGACTGATCTCGCTCGCGGCCGGCGACGATCGGACGCTCTTCTTCGACTTCCTGCCCGTCTCCGCGCTGACCGTGCGCGGTTTCACGGCCAAGTTCCAGCTCTACACCGTGCCCGGTCAGGTCTACTACAACATGACGCGCAAGCTCGTGCTGCGGGGCGCGGACGGCATGGTCTTCGTCGCCGACTCGCAGTGGGACCGGCTGCGCGAGAACGTCGAGAGCTTCCGCAACCTGGAAGAGAACCTGCGCGAGTACAATACGAGTCTGGACGAGATGCCCTACGTCATCCAGTACAACAAGCGCGACCTGGCGAACATCGCACCTCTCGACTACATGGAGTTTCTCCTCAACCGGCGACCCAAGAGGGTCCCGTTCTTCGAGGCCGTGGCTGTCAGCGGCGACGGCGTCTTCGACACCCTCAACACCGTCTCCCGCATGGTCCTGGTGGGCGAGTTCGGTCAAGAAAAGGGGGAGCACCGTGAGACTGCATGACGTGGTCATCCACGAAGGCGACGCGGAGAAGATCAACACGGTCCTCACGACGTTCCTCGGCGAGTCCGGCGCGACCGAGGCTCTGCTCATCGACCGGAGCGGTCAGCTCCTGGCCGCGACCGGCGCGAACCGGGCGCTCGACACCGTCTCGATCTCCGCCCTGGCGGCCGGCGCGTTCAGCTCGACGGGCGCCCTGGCCCAGCTGCTGGGCGAGACGGAGTTCACCGTGCTCTTCCACCAGGGCAACAAGGAGAGCATGCACGTGTCCACCGTGGACGACCAGGCCATCCTGCTGGCGATCTTCGGCGAGCGCACGACGGTGGGCATGGTCCGGCTCTTCGCCAAAGAGGCGGCGACCGCTATCGGGCAAATCCTGAGCGAGGCCCGCAGCAAGCCCAGGAGCATGGGCGATCTGTCGGCGCCGCTGAGCGCCGAGGAATCGCGGACGAGGTTCGGAGAGCCGAAGGAGTCCTGATCGCAGCGCCGACAGGACAGCCCGCGGCGCGGTGAGGCCGCGGGTCGAACG
>JBKPBU010000298.1:0-2331 GCA_046727015.1 Candidatus Methylomirabilota bacterium
TGTCTCCTCGGCTCGCCGCGCTCCATCGCCACCGGCCTCCAGCGCGTCGGCCGCTCGGGCCACGCGTTCGGCGCCACTCCCAAGGGTCGCATCTTCCCGCTCACGCGCGATCAGCTGGTGGAGTGTGCGGCGCTCGTTCGGGCGGCGCGGCGCGGGGAGCTGGACCGCCTCGCGTTTCGGCGCGCGCCGCTCGACGTCCTCTCCCAGCAGATCGTGGCCGCCTGCTCGGCGGAGGAGTGGGACGAAGACCGGCTCTACGCCCTCTGCCGCCGGGCGGCCCCCTATGCCGAGCTGGAGCGCGCCGACTTCGACGCCGTGGTGGACATGCTGTCCGAAGGCATCGGAACCAAGCGGGGGCGCGCGGGCACGCGGATTCACCGCGACGCGGTCGGACGCAGGCTCAAGGGGCGGCGAGGCGCGCGCCTGGCCGCGCTCACCTCGGGCGGCGCCATCCCCGACAACGCCAACTATGACGTCGTCCTCGAGCCGGATGAGACGCTGATCGGCTCGGTGGACGAAGACTTCGCCGTCGAGTCCATGGCGGGCGACGTGATGCTGCTCGGCAATACCTCGTGGCGCATCCGGCGCGTCGAGAGCGGGAAGGTGCGGGTGGAGGACGCGGGCGGCGCGGCGCCCACCATCCCCTTCTGGCTCGGCGAGGGGCCCGCGCGCACCCGGGAGCTCTCCGCCGAGGTCGCCGCCGTCCGCGAGGAGGTCGCCAGGCGATTGCCCGATCCGGAAGCGGCTGCTCGCTGGCTGATGGACGAGGGCGCCCTCGACCAGCGCGGAGCCGAGCTGGCGCGCGACTACATCGCGGCGGGCCACGCCGCCCTGGGCGCCGTGCCCACCCTCGACACGGTGGTCGCCGAGCGCTTCTTCGACGAGGCGGGCGGCCAGCAGCTGATCATCCACGCGCCCTTCGGGGGCCGGATCAACCGAGCGTGGGGCATGGCGCTCCGGAAGCGCATCTGCCAGAGCTTCGACTTCGAGCTCCAGGCCGCGGCCACCGACGACGGCGTGCTCCTGTCGCTCGGCCCCCAGCACAGCTTCCCCCTCGAGTCGATCTTCGCGATGGTCCATCCATCGGGCGTCGAGAAGCTCCTGACGGACGCGGCGCTCCAGGCGCCCATGTTCGCCACGCGCTGGCGCTGGAATGCGAGCCGCTCGCTGGCGCTGCTGCGCTGGCAGGGCGGCCGGCGAGTGCCGCCCTATCTGCAGCGCATGCGCGCCGAGGACCTGCTGGTCTCCGTCTTCCCCGCCCAGCTGGGCTGCCAGGACAACGCGGTCGGACCGATCGAGATTCCCGACCACCCGCTGGTGAGCGAGACCCTCCGCGATTGCCTCACCGAGGCGATGGACGCGCAGGGGCTGAAGCAGAAGCTCGAGGCCATCTTCAGCGGCAAGATCCAGCGCGTGGCGCGCGAGACGCCCGAGCCTTCCGTCTTCTCCCACGAGATCCTCAACGCCAACCCGTATGCCTACCTCGACGACGCGCCCCTCGAAGAGCGCCGCGCCCGCGCGGTGACGCTGCGGCGCGGCCTGCCCGCCGAGCTGGCCGACGACATGGGCCGCCTCGATCCCGAGGCCATTTCCGCCGTGGTCGAAGAGGCACGGCCCGATCTGCGCAACGCCGACGAGCTGCACGATCTCCTGCTCGACGTGGGCGCCCTGCCCGAGCCTGAGGCCGACGGCTGGACGGACTGGCTCGAGGAGCTGATCGCGTCAGGACGCGCCGCCCGCCTGCACGGCGGCCCGAGCGCGTTCTGGGTCGCCGCCGAGCGCCGGTCGCTGGCGCTCGCCATCTGGCCCGAGAGCCGATTGATCCCCGACGTGACCGAGCCGCCGGCGCGCCGCGCCTCTCCGTGGTCGGATCGTGAGGGGGCGCTCGTCGAGCTGATCCGCGCCAGGCTCAGCCTCGTGGGCCCGGTCACCGCCGCCGCCCTCGCCGAGCCCTTCGGCCTGACCGTGCCCGCCGTGAACTCGGCGCTCGGCCGCGTCGAGGCCGAGGGCGGCGTCCTTCGCGGGCGCTTCACCGCTACGCTTCCCCCCGACGCGATCGAGTGGTGCGACCGCCGCCTCCTGGCGCGCATCCACCGGCGCACCCTCGACAGGCTCCGCCGCGAGATCGAGCCGGTGAGCGCGGCCGATCTCATGCGCTTCCTCTTCGCCTGGCAGCACGTCAAGCCGGGCCAGCAGCTGCACGGCCGCGACGGCCTCGGGCGCGTCATCGAGCAGCTCGAGGGCTTCGAGCTGGCGGCGGCCGGATGGGAGCGCGAGGTGCTGCCCGCGCGCGTCGCGCGCTACGAGCCCGCGTGGCTCGACGAGCTGTGC
>JBKPBU010000299.1:0-3010 GCA_046727015.1 Candidatus Methylomirabilota bacterium
ATCAGCTCCGCGGCGTCGAGCTGGGCGAGCGCCAGCGCCAGTGGATGGGCGATCGCCTGGTTCTTGCCGATGGGGCGGTCGAAGACGATGCGCTCCTTCGCGTACTGGACGGCCCGCTCGAGGGCGGCCCGGCCGATGCCGACGGCCTCGATGCCGACCACGATCCGCTCGGGGTTGAGAGAGTCGATCAGGTGGTAGAAGCCGTCACCGACGGTCCCCACGACGTCGGCGTCGGGCACCTCCAGGTTGTCGATGAAGATCTCGTTGGAATCCACGGCCGCCCGCCCGAGCTTCTCGATCTCGCGCACCGTGATCGCCTTGCGGTCGAACTCGGTGAAGAAGAGTGTCATGCCCCGGAGGGGCTTGGCGGGGTCGCGGTCGCTGGTGCGCGTGAGGAGCAGGATGCGGTTGGCGTGTTGCGCGTTGGTCGTCCACACCTTGCGCCCGTTGACCACCCAGCGGTCACCTTTCTTCTCGGCCCGCGTGACGATGCGGGAAGTATCGGTGCCCGAGTTCGGCTCGGTGACGCCGAAGGACATGACGGTCTCGCCCGTGACGATCTTTGGGAGCTCGCGCCGCTTCAATTCCTCCGTGCCGTAGCGCACGACGGGCTCGGGTGGGAAGCAGTAGAAGTGGATGGGTGAGGCGCCCGACGTGCCGGCCCCGGACGCGCAGATCTCGTGGAGCATGATGGCCGCCTCGGTGACCCCGAGCCCGGCGCCCCCGTAGGCCTCGGGGATCATGAGGCCAAGCCAGCCGTTGTCCGCGAAGGCCTTGACGAACTCGTCCGGATACTCGTGCTTCGTGTCCTTCTCGAGCCAGTAATCGAGCGAGAAGTTCCGCGCGAGCGCGGCGACTTCCTTGCGGATCAGCTCCTGCTGCTCGGTGAGCGCGAAGTCCATCGTGGCCTCCCTGACCCTCTTTGGCCGAAGAATAGCACGGACTTGCTCGCGCGAGAGCCCCGGGGGTATCCTCGGGACGTGGAAACGACCCACGCCATCCAGGACTACCTGGGCGCCATCTACGATCTGGCCGGCAGCGACAAGCCGGTGATCGGCGCGCGTCTCGCGCGGCACATGCACCTCTCGGCGCCGTCCATCACCGAGGCGCTCCGCCGCATGCAGCGCGAGGGTTACGTCAAGGTCGCGGGCAGGAAAGAGATCCGGCTCACCACCAAGGGCCTCGACATCGCGCGGACGATGGCGCGCCGTCACCGCCTGCTCGAGCGCTGGCTGACCGACGTGCTCGGGCTCGACTGGTCCCGCGCCCACGACGAGGCGCACCGGCTCGAGCACGCGCTCTCCCCCGTGGTCGAGGAGCGTCTGGCCGAGATGCTCGGCATGCCCTCCACCTGCCCGCACGGCAACCCGATCCCCGGCATGCCCGAGCCCGAGGCGCACAATCCCCACCCGCTCTCCCAGGCGACCAAGGGCCAGGCGCTCGTCGTGGAGCGCATCACGGAAGAGGCCGAGGCAGACAGACAGCTGCTCAATTTCCTGTGGGAGAGCGGCGTCCGGCCGGGCGGCCGGCTCACGGTGTCCGAGGTGGCGCCCTATGCCGGGACCATCTCCGTGCTCCTCGACGGCCGTACGGTAACCATGGGGCTGGCCGCCTCGCACAAGATCTGGGTCTATGACCCGCAGCAGCTCACGCTCCCGGGCAAGCCCGCCCGCGCCCGCGCCACGCGCAAGAGCGCCAGGGCGAGCAAGATCAAAAGCTAGATGGCGGTCAAGGGGCTCTACGCGCTCCAGAATGGCTTCATCGGGTTCGAGAAGACCGGCCTCTTCTTCGGCGAGCGCTCGGCGGAGAAGGTACGCATCCCCATCTCCTGCTACCTCGTGCGCACGGGAGACACGACGATCCTGTTCGACACGGGCGTCTCTCCCCGCGCCGTGCCGGGCCTCCTGCGGACCGATCCCATGGCGGGCTTCAACGAGGCCGACCTGCTGGTCCACCGCCTGGATTCAATCGGCCTCGAGCCCAAGGACGTGGACGTCGTGGTGCTCTCGCACCTGCACTTCGACCACGCGGGCGGCGCCTTCCTCTTCCAGGATTCCGAGCTGGCCGTCCAGCAGGACGAGTTCGCGTATGCGAACTATCCGGCGGGCTTCTTCGCGGGCTTCTACTACAAGAAGAACTTCGACCTCCCCGGCTATCGCTGGCGGCTCCTCGACGGCGACGCCGAGATCGTCCCGGGCGTGACCGCGCTCCGGAGCGACGGCCACACGCCGGGGCACCAGTCGCTGCTGGTCGAGCTCCCCGAGACGGGCCCGGTGATCCTGGCCGGCGATTGCTGCTACTGGCAGGAGTCCATCGACAAGGAGATTCCGCCCGGCGTCGTGTGGGACCCGACGCGGGCCATGCACTCGATCAAGCGGCTCAAGACGGTCGCCCGTCTCATGGGGGGCCGCATCTTTCCGAGCCACGACCCCGCGTTCTGGGCGTCCGCCATCAAGGCGCCCGACGCATATCGCTAACCACCCCTCACCCTGCCCTCTCCCCTGAGGGGAGAGGGAATCGGAATCATCCCTCTCGCGTGTGGGGAGAGGGGATCGGAATCGTCCCTCTCGCGTGTGGGGAGAGGGGATCGGAATCGTCCCTCCCCCTCGGAGGGGAGAGGGGATCCGAAATTTCCCTCTCCCCCACCGGGGGAGAGGGCAGGGTGAGGGGGCATTCTCCAAGGAGGAACAAATGGGAGTCCTCGACGGGATCAAAATTCTGGAGCTGGCGCGCGTGCCCCCGGCGGAGATGCCGGGGATGATGCTCGCGGACATGGGCGCCGACGTCCTCAAGATCGAGACGCCGTCGGAGACGCAGGAGGACCCCGACTGGCAGCGGCGCTCGGCGTTCGTCTACGTCAACCGCAACAAGCGCTCGCTGGCGTTGAACATGAAGGAGCCCGAGGGACAGGCGCTCTTCAAGAAGCTGGCGGCCGGAGCCGACGTCATCATCGAAGGCTTCCGCCCGGGCGTCATGAAGCGCCTCGGCGCGGACTATGAATCGATCCGCG
>JBKPBU010000300.1:0-3611 GCA_046727015.1 Candidatus Methylomirabilota bacterium
GTAGGCGCTGAAGTTGCCCGCCACCAGCCCCGACAGGATGTCCAGGGACGCCCCGCCCTCGCGCGCCGAGGTGACGACCTCGCGCACGTGCGCGGAGTTGGTCGAGGTGAAGACCTTGACGAACTCTGGGATGATGGCGCCCGCCAGCGTGCCGCACGTGATGATCGTCGCCAGCTTCCACCACAGCGTGCCGTCTCCCAGGCCCGGGATCAGCCACCAGGAGACCAGGTACGTGAGCGCCACCGACACGAGCGACGTGATCCACACGAGGCTCGTGAGGGGCTTCTCGAAGTTCATCGTGACGGCCTGCCCGTAGCTCCCGCGCGCGAAGACGTCGTTGATGAAGTAGGACGCGCCGCTGGCCACGATCATCATGACGCGCATCACGAAGATCCAGACCAGGAGCTGCACCTGGATCACCTCCGTGGAAACCGCGAGCAGGATGAAGGAGATGAGCGCCACGCCGGTGACGCCGTACGTCTCGAAGCCGTCGGCGCTCGGCCCGACCGAGTCGCCGGCGTTGTCTCCCGTGCAGTCGGCGATGACGCCGGGATTCCGCGCGTCGTCCTCCTTGATGTTGAAGACGATCTTCATGAGATCCGAGCCGATGTCGGCGATCTTGGTGAAGATGCCGCCCGCGATGCGGAGCGCCGAGGCGCCCAGCGATTCCCCGATGGCGAAGCCGATGAAGCAGGCGCCCGCGTAGTCGCGCGGCACGTAGAGCAGGATGCAGAGCATGATCAGCAGCTCCACGCTGATCAGCAGCATGCCCACGCTCATGCCAGCGCGCAGCGGGATCGCGTAGACGGGGAATGCCAGTCCCCGCAGGCTGGCGAAGGCCGTGCGCGAGTTGGCGAAGGTGTTGATGCGCATGCCGAACCAGGCCACGCCGTAGCTGCCCCCGATGCCGACCAGGCTGAAGAACAGGATGATCCCGACCTGCTGGGCCGTGAAGTGCTGGAGCACGCCGAAGTAGAACGACACGATGACCGCGATGAAGATCCAGAGGATCAACAGGAACTTGCCTTGCTGCACGAGGTAGGTCTTGCAGGTCTCGTAGATCAGCTCCGAGATCTCGAGCATGGACTGGTGGACCGGCAGGCCTTTCAGCTGCTTGAAGATGACCATGCCGAACGCGAAACCGAGAAGGCACACGAGCAGGCCCCACTGGAGCAGCGTGCGGCCGGTGGTGCCCCCGAAGCTCACCTGAGCCAGATCCGGGATCTTGAGATTGGCCTCGCCGCCACCCTGGTGCTGCGGGGCAGCGGCCGCGCCCTGGGCCCAGGCGGCGTGGAGCGCCGGACCGGCCATGGACGCCAGGAGAACGAGGGCCAGGAGCGCCGGAAGGGCCCAGACGACGCGCCGGTGCGTTTCGTCGAATCCGCTCATGTGCAAATCTCCTCGACAGCTGGGGATGTAAGCGCCTGCCGCGCTGCGGCAACCACTCCCTTATGCCCATCTTTGCGGCGCGAGTCAAGCATTCCGCGCGCGCTTGCCCCGGCACCGACTCCTCGACTATCCTTGCCATCCCATGGCCTACGACTTCGACCGTGTCATCGACCGCCGCGGCACCGAGAGCAACAAGTGGCACAAGTTCCCGCCCGACGTCCTGCCTCTCTGGGTCGCCGACATGGACTTCCCCTCGCCCGAGCCCGTGATCCGGGCGCTTCGCGAGCGGGTGGAGCACGGCTTCTTCGGCTACGGCGCCGAGCAGCCGGCGTTCCACGAGGTCGTGTGCGACCGCCTGCTCAAGCGCTACGGGTGGAAGGTGCCCCCGGAGGCGCTCGTGCTCCTGCCCGGCGTCATCGCCGGCTTCAACATGGCGGCACGAGCGTTCGCGAGTCCCGGCGACGGCGTGCTGATGCAGCTGCCCGTCTACCCGCCCATCCTGAGACTGCCCGACAACCTGAAGATGTCGAGGGATGGCGTCGACCTCGCGCGCGGCGCCGACGGCCGCTACCGCATCGACTTCGATGCCTTCGAGCATGGGATCACGCCGCGCACCCGCATGTTCCTCCTCTGCAATCCGCACAACCCTGTCGGCCGTGTCTTCACGCGCGAGGAGCTCGCCCGGATGGCCGAGATCTGCCTCCGGCGCGGCCTCGTCATCTGCGCTGACGAGATCCACGGCGAGCTGATGTACCCCGGTCACCAGCACGTGCCGGTCGCCTCACTCGACCCCGAGGTCGAGGCGCGCACCATCACCCTCATGGCTCCGAGCAAGACGTTCAACCTGGCCGGGCTCAGGTGCGCGGTGGCCGTCATCCCGAACCAGGCGCTCAGGGAAAAGTTCGTGGCGGCGCGACTGGACATGGTCCAGACGCCGAACGTCCTGGGCTACACGGCCATGGTCGCAGCGTATCGGGACGGGCAGCCCTGGCTGGACGAGCTCTTGCGCTACCTCGAGAGCAACCGGGACTTCCTCGTGAAGCATGTTCGTGAGAACTTCCCCGGGATCGAAGTGGGTGTGCCCGAGGCCACCTATCTCGCCTGGCTCGACTGCCGCGAGGCGGGCATCCCGAGCAACGATCCATTCACCTTTTTCCTCGAAACCGGCAAGGTCGCCTTCAACGACGGCGCCACCTTCGGGCGCGGCGGTCAAGGATTCGTGCGGCTCAATTTCGGCTGCCCGCGGTCCCTGCTGACACAGGGTCTCGAGCGAATGGGGACGGCGCTCCGCCGGCTGCGGTCCGGCAGGGACTAGCCGGCCCGGGGGCAGCCAGCCAGCTCTGGCGGGGCGGGCACGCGAAGTATCTCCACCGCCTGCCGCGCATTGGCGCAGGCGTCGGGCTTGCCGGGCTCGAGCCGGAGCGCTTCCACGAGGAGCGGCAGCGCGTCGGCCACGTCACCGCTCCTCGCGTACAACCAGCCGAGCACGGCGTACCACGGCGCTTTGTCACGGGAGAGTCTGAGCACCTCGCGGTACTGGACAATGGCCTCCGGAATGCGCCCCTGCTCGACGTAGGCGCCGCCCAGATTGATCCGCGCGAGGCGGTTGGCGGGCTCGAGCGCGACGGCATGGCTCCAGAGCGAGAGCGAGTCGCGCCAGATCCGGACCTGCTGGACCGTCAGCACGACCAGGACCACCACGATGGCCGCGGCGGCGGCCCGCACGGCGCGCGAGCCGGCCCAGCGCCACGCCACCGCGCCGCCCGCCAGGAGCGCCCAACCGAGGCACGGCAGATAGGAGTACCGATCCCCGACGGCCTGGGGCCCCGCCGCGAAGAGCCCGAGCACCGGGAAGAGGAGCGCGATATAGGCGACGGTCGCGCCGGCGAGGGCGGGCCAGCGGCGCCAGGTCGCCGCGACGAGGATCGCGCCCCCCAGCACGGAGGCGAGCGTGCCCCAGCCGATGTGCATGGTGTAGGCATAGAGCGGCGACAAGCCGAGCGGCAGTACCGTCTTTTCGACATAGAAGGCAAGGCCGGAGGCGGAGATCAACAGTCTCGGCCCGATCCCAAAGACCTCGAGCGGAAGCTGCGCCGAGCTGGGCGTCGCCTGGATCGCCCGCATCCCTGCCAGCATCGCCAGGATGACGTACGGCACCTTCTCGACCCAGACCCGTTGCCCGCCCCAGCCACGGTCGCCGCCCAGCCGTCGCAGAGGATAGA